>NZ_JBIVMX010000014.1:32984-105680 GCF_044753305.1 Pseudomonas sp. NPDC088429
GGGACGGACACGTGATGCAGGTTGACTTCGAATTGCGCCGGGGCGCTTTCCTTGACGATGGCGTCAGCAGGAATGCCCTGCTCTTTCGCGCCTTCGAGGATGTCTTGCAGGCAGTCGACGTATTCGTCGAGATCGTCGATCAGGTACACCTGAGTCGATACCGGACGCTTGCCGGAGACTGGCGAACGTGGCGACTGCGGACGGCCGTTCACGTTGTCCTGGTCGATCAGATAAAACTCGAGTTCGAACGCGGCGCAGATGGTCAGGCCCATTTCGTCGAACTTGCGCACGACGTTGGCCAACACTTCACGCGGGTCAGCGAAGAACGGCTGGCCTTCCAGTTCATGCATGGTCATTAACAGTTGTGCGGTCGGGCGCTTTTGCCAAGGCTCGATGCTCAGGGTGCCGGGGATCGGATAGCAGATGCGGTCAGCATCACCGATATCCAGGCCCAGACCGGTGCTTTCCACCGTGGAGCCATTGATGTCGAGGGCGAAAAGCGAGGCCGGCAGGTTGATGCCTTTCTCGTAAACCTTATGAAGACTGGTGCGTTCGATGCGCTTGCCGCGCACCACACCGTTCATATCCGCAATCAGAAGGTCGACGTACAAAACCTCAGGATATTTCTTAAGGAATGCGTTTGCTTCGTTGAGTTGAACGGTACGCAGAGGGACCGACATGATGCACCTATTTAGCTGTTAATTATTATGTTCACTACCGTGTTGCGCAGCCAGTCAATCCGAAAGGCAAAGTGAAGTCAATAGCGAACAGCTGGCCTCCAAGGGTTTATTTTTAGGGCTTTTATTAACACTCTCGTGCCAACACAGGCGCCAAAGCCCCTAGATTCATGAAGATTTGATGAACGGCGTTTAGAATTTTTTACATGGCAGTTGTTAATTAAAATAAACGCGGATAAGCTCCGGAAAAGCTCGTTCAAGTGTCAAACTTCGAGGTGAATAAAAATGGCATTCAAGCCATTGATCGGCGTTACAGCGTGCGTCAAACAGATTGGCCTGCACCCCTATCACATCAGCGGTGACAAGTACTTACGTGCTGTCAGCGTTGGCGCCAACGGGTTGCCAGTGGTCATTCCTTCCCTTGGCAACCTGACTGAAATCGATGACCTGCTCGGTCAACTCGACGGTCTGTTGCTGACCGGCTCGCCGTCGAACGTGGAACCTTTCCACTATCAAGGCCCGGCCAGCGCACCCGGCACGGATCACGATCCGGCGCGGGATGCCACGACTCTTCCTTTATTACGTGCAGCCATCGCGGCGGGCGTTCCGGTGCTCGGCATCTGCCGTGGCTTTCAGGAAATGAACGTCGCGTTCGGTGGCAGCCTGCATCAGAAGGTGCATGAGCTGCCGGGCATGCTTGATCACCGCGAGGCCGACAGCCCGGAACTCGCCGTGCAGTACGCGCCGGCGCATGCCGTGACGGTACTGGGCGGTGGCGTGTTCGAAGCGCTCGAGTTGCCGGGTGAGTTTCAGGTCAATTCGATTCACAGCCAGGGCATCGACCGCCTCGCGCCCGGCCTGCGTGCCGAAGCCGTGGCACCGGACGGTTTGATCGAAGCGATCTCGGTCGCCGACAGCCCGACCTTTGCCCTCGGCGTGCAATGGCATCCGGAATGGCAGGTGCTGGACAACCCGAACTACCTGAAGATTTTCCAGGCATTCGGCGCGGCTTGCCGGCAACGGGCGGCGCAGCGCAACCAGCGCTGACACGAGCCAAAGATCACCACGATTTACTGCCCCCACGAACGTCGGGTGTGCCTGCGCACATCCGTCATTCGTGAACAGCAACACCCGTAATAACAACAAGTACGACCCAGGCAGCCAGGACGGCGGCGCCGAACAAGCCAGGACAACCCACTGAAAATGTGGCCCCTGTAGGAGCTGCCGAAGGCTGCGATCTTTTGATGTTGATTGTAAAAAACAAGATCAAAAGATCGCAGCCTTCGGCAGCTCCTACAGGGATATGTGTGAGGGGGATGGTTGTTCCTGGCTTGCAATCCACTTAAGCCCGGCCACGTTGGCTGAGCGAACGAAACCTGTTGGGAGTTTCACATGGCAAACGCCTCCAGCACTTACCGGAAGGCACTTGAAGGTCATCAGCAACCGAAAAAGGTTCTGGTGAAAGTCGATCGTGTCACCAAGAAGTTCGACGAAACCACGGCAGTGGACGATGTGTCCCTGGAGATCCATCAGGGCGAAATCTTCGCCCTGCTCGGCGGCTCCGGTTCGGGCAAATCGACCCTGCTGCGCATGCTTGCCGGTTTCGAGCGGCCGACTGAAGGGCGGATTCTGCTCGACGGCGTGGACATCACCGACATGCCGCCGTACGAGCGGCCGATCAACATGATGTTCCAGTCCTATGCGCTGTTCCCACACATGACCGTCGCGCAGAACATCGCCTTCGGCCTGAAGCAGGACCGTTTGCCGGCCAGTGAAATCGATGCCCGCGTCGATGAAATGCTGCGCCTCGTGCACATGACCCAATACGCCAAACGCAAACCGCATCAGTTGTCCGGCGGTCAGCGTCAACGCGTCGCCCTCGCCCGCTCGCTGGCCAAACGTCCAAAGCTGTTGCTGCTCGACGAACCGATGGGTGCGCTGGATAAAAAGCTGCGTTCGCAGATGCAACTGGAGCTGGTGCAAATCATCGAACGCGTCGGCGTGACCTGCGTGATGGTGACCCACGACCAGGAAGAAGCCATGACCATGGCTGAGCGCATCGCCATCATGCACCTGGGCTGGATCGCGCAGATCGGCAGCCCGATCGACATTTATGAAGCACCGGTCAGCCGCATGGTTTGCGAATTCATCGGCAACGTGAACGCCTTCGACGGCACCGTGGTGGAAGACCTTGAAGGTCACGCGATCATCCACAGCCCGGACTTGCAGCAGAAAATTTACGTCGGTCACGGCGTCAGCACTTCAGTGCAGGACAAATCGATCACCTACGCGATCCGCCCAGAAAAAATGCTGGTCAGCACCACTAAACCGGAGTTCCGCTACAACTGGTCCGAAGGCAAGGTGCATGACATCGCTTACCTCGGAGGCCACTCGGTGTTCTACGTCGAATTGCCCGGCGGAAAAATCGTCCAGTCGTTCATGGCCAACGCCGAACGCCGTGGCGCGCGTCCGACCTGGGACGACAAAGTCTACGTCTGGTGGGAAGACGACAGCGGCGTGGTACTGCGCTCATGAGAACCTTCAATCAGCAATTCCTGCGCCTGGTGCCCAGCGGACGAAAACTGGTGATCGGTATTCCGTTCATCTGGCTGTTCCTGTTCTTCATGCTGCCGTTCTTTCTGGTGATGAAGATCAGTTTCTCGGAAGCCGCGCTGTCGATCCCGCCGTACTCGGAGATCTACACCTACGCCGAACAGAAATTCCAGCTGCTGCTGAACATCGGCAACTACACCATGCTCGGCGAAGACGAGCTGTACCTGTCGGCCTACCTCGGCTCGCTGAAAGTCGCCGCGCTGAGCACGATGATGTGCCTGCTGATCGGTTTCCCGATGGCCTACGCGATCACCAAGACCGGCAAGGAAACGCAAAACGTCCTGCTGCTGTTGATCATGATGCCAACCTGGACCGCGATCCTGATCCGCGTTTACGCGTGGATGGGCATCCTCAGCAACAACGGTCTGCTAAACGCGTTTCTGATGTGGACGGGGCTCACCGATCACCCGATCGAGATCCTCAACACCAACACCGCCGTCTATATAGGCGTGGTTTACGCCTACCTGCCGTTCATGGTGTTGCCGCTGTACGCCAACCTCGTCAAGCACGACAGCAGCCTGCTGGAAGCCGCGTCGGATCTGGGTTCGAGCAACTTCAACAACTTCTGGAAAATCACCGTGCCGCTGGCCAAGAACGGGATTATTGCCGGTTGCATGCTGGTATTCATTCCGGTGGTCGGTGAGTTCGTGATTCCGGAACTGCTGGGTGGCCCGGAGACGCTGATGATCGGCCGCGTGCTGTGGCAAGAGTTCTTCAATAACCGCGACTGGCCGGTGGCGTCTGCCCTGGCGGTGGTGATGCTGTTGATCCTGATTGTGCCGATTCTGCTGTTCAACCGCAGCCAGGCCAAAGAGATGGAGGCACGGGGATGAAACGCTTCGGTTTTTCCAAGTTCATGTTGATCTTCGGCCTGATGTTCATTTATCTGCCGATGCTGATTCTGGTGATCTACTCGTTCAACGCCTCGAAACTGGTGACGGTGTGGGGTGGCTGGTCGATCAAGTGGTATGTCGGCCTGCTCGACAACACGCAACTGATGGGCTCGGTGGTGCGCTCGCTGGAAATCGCCTGCTACACCGCGATTGCTGCTGTGGCATTGGGCACATTGGCGGCATTCGTGCTGACCCGTGTAACTCGCTTCAAGGGCCGCACTCTATTCGGCGGTCTGGTCACCGCGCCGTTGGTGATGCCTGAAGTGATCACCGGTCTGTCGCTGTTGCTGCTGTTCGTGGCCATGGCGCAGTTGATCGGCTGGCCGCAGGAGCGTGGCATCGTCACCATCTGGATCGCCCACACCACGTTTTGTGCCGCTTATGTGGCAGTGGTAGTCTCCGCCCGCCTTCGCGAGCTGGATCTGTCGATCGAAGAAGCGGCGATGGATCTCGGTGCGAAGCCATTCAAGGTGTTTTTCCTGATCACCATCCCGATGATCGCGCCGTCGCTGGCCGCGGGCGGCATGATGTCGTTCGCTTTGTCGCTGGATGACTTGGTGTTGGCGAGCTTCGTGTCCGGGCCGGGTTCGACGACGTTGCCGATGGAAGTGTTCTCGGCCGTGCGTCTGGGCGTGAAGCCTGAAATCAACGCAGTGGCGAGCCTGATTCTGCTGGCGGTGTCGCTGGTGACCTTCCTCGTCTGGTACTTCGGCCGCAAGGCAGAAGCCAACCGCAAGCGTGCGATTCAGGAAGCAATGGATCAGACCGCGAATGAGTCGTGGCAACAGCCGGCAACGGCGACTGCCTAAGCAACACTGATGAACAACTGTGGCGAGGGGATTTATCCCCGTTCGGCTGCGAAGCGGCCCCAGCAGTTCTACCTGAAAACTCTGTATTCAGGTTTTGCGACTGCTTCGCAGCCGAGCGGGGATAAATCCCCTCGCCACATAGTTCCATGTACAGCCGTAATTCTGTAGGAGCTGCGGAACGCTGCGATCGGTTGATCTTGAAAAGCAAAATCAAAAGATCGCAGCGTGCCGCAGTTCCTACAAAAATGTAGTCAGCCCCTCGGTCAGTCGGATGAGGGGGCTTTACGTAATGTGAATAAAAAGAATGGAGTTGTACCGATGAAAATGTTTGGCAGGACTCTGCTGACACTGTCCTTAATGGGCGCAATCGTCATGGGCGCCCAGGCCAACGACAAGGTGCTGCGTGTTTACAACTGGTCCGATTACATCGCGCCGGACACCGTCAAGAAATTCGAAGACGAGACCGGCATCCGCGTGACCTATGACGTCTTCGACAGCAACGAAACCCTTGAGGCGCGCTTGCTGGCGGGCAAATCCGGTTACGACATCGTCGTGCCGTCCAACAGTTTCCTGGCCAAGCAGATCAAGGCTGGCGTCTATCAGACGCTGGACAAATCGAAGCTGCCGAACTGGAAGAATCTCAACCCGGTGCTGCTGAAAAACGCCGCCGCCAGTGATCCGGACAACGCTCATGCGTTCCCGTACATGTGGGGCTCGATCGGCATCGGTTTCAACCCGGCCAAGGTCAAGGAAGTGCTCGGCGCCAACGCCCCGACCAACTCCTGGGACTTGCTGTTCAAGCCTGAGAACGCCGAGAAGCTCAAGGCGTGCGGCATCAGCTTCCTCGATTCGCCGACCGAAATGCTCCCGGCCGCCCTGCACTACCTGGGCTACCCGGTGAACGACAAGGACACCGCGCACATCGCTGAAGCCGAAGCGTTGTTCATGAAAATCCGTCCGTATGTGGCGTATTTCCATTCTTCGAAATACATCTCCGATCTGGCCAACGGCAACATTTGCGTGGCGGTCGGTTACTCCGGTGACGTGCTGCAGGCCAAGGCCCGCGCGGTGGAATCGGGCAACAACGTGGTGATCGACTACAGCATTCCGAAGGAAGGCGCCGGCAGCTTCTACGACATGGTCGCCATCCCGCGCGATGCCAGCAACGTCGACAACGCCTACCTGTTCATGAATTTCCTGATGCGCCCGGACATCATCGCCGAAGTCACCAACAGCATCGGCTACAGCAACGCCAACGCGGCGGCCACGCCACTGGTGGACGAAGCGATCCGCAACGACCCGGGCTCGTACCCGACAGACGCGGTGATGGCGACGTTGTACGCCGTGCCGGATCAACCGATTGCCACGCAGCGCATCATGACGCGCGGCTGGACCCGGGTGAAGCTCGGTAAATAACTGATACGCGCGATGATCGTTCCCACGCTCCGCGTGGGAACGCAGCCCGGGACGCTCTGCGTCCCAAAGCGTGACGCGGAGCGTCACAAGAGGCATTCCCACGCAGAGCGTAGGAACGATCAGTGTAAAAATTTCCCGTTCGCGCAGCGCCTTACCACCGCTGCAACCTCTCTATGAACGGCCTCACCTGGCTCCCTCGGCTCAGGTGATTTCTCAGGCGCCCTCGGGCGCCTTTTTTTGTGCTCTCAAATCAGCGGCCAGTCTTTCAGGATGCGATAACGGCCCTTGTGCGATTCAAACAATGCGAAGCGTTCTGCGCGCAAAAAGAACTCCGGCGGCGTGGCAGATTCCGGCTCCGGCGCCCGGTAGTCTCGGGCCAGCGTCAGGTGCGGGCGAAACTCGCGAGGCGCGTCTTCAAAACCGAAGGGCAACATCGCCTGCTCCAGCGCATAAACCAATCGCAACAACGCCTGCGGGGCCTGATCAGGCGCCAACGACAAAACGCCCGGGCGATGCCAGACCTGCAAGCGATCCAGCGAAATCCTCAACGCCTCCCCGGGCGTGCGCACTTTGCTGGCGGCTTCGCAAACTTGATTGATCTGCGCCAACGGCACCGCACCGAGAAACAACAGCGTCAGATGAAAGTTATCGGCCGGCACCGGTTTGCCGGTGCGCAAACCCAACTCGCCGCGCCACTGAGCAATTGCCTTGCGCTGCACCGGCGGGCAGTCGAGGGCGAAAAACAGTCGCTTCGCTTCATCGGTCATGGCCCTGCTCCCCTGTTCATGGTAATCCGCCGGATTTTACACAGCCTGAACTGACGACTCGCGACAGGCAGCTATAGTTCAAGGATTGCCATCAAACGGAGGCCGCCATGCGCGAGATCCTCAGCAAAGAGCCATGGTGGGCCCGACCGCCGAATCCCGGGCAGGATGAAAAGGAGCTGGAATGGGGCTGGCTGGTGCATTACAGCGAGGGTGAGCCGCGTTTTGAATTCGTCCGCGAACGGCCAAGCGACGAAGAAATTCGCCAGCGCAAAAGCTGCCGAATCACCCCCTCACCCGAGTGACGATATCCCTGTAGGAGCTGCGGCACGCTGCGATCTTTTGATCTTGTTTTTAAAATCAAAATCAAAAGATCGCAGCGTGCCGCAGCTCCTACAGGGGATGGTGTGGGGTCAAGGTTCAAGGAGGTATTGGAAGCCGCCGTAGATCATGCGCTGCCCATCAAACGGCATCGGGTTGACGTCGGGTTGCATGCGCGGGTCTTCCATCATTTTTGCCATGCCCGCGTCGCGGGTGGCTTTGTCCGGCCAGATCAGCCAGCCAGACACCACGGTTTCGCCTTCTTTGAGTTTCACCGCCATAGGAAACGACGTGAGCTTGCCGTCCGGCACGTCATCGCCCCAGCATTCAGCCACGCTCAGCGCGCCGTATTCCTTGAACAGTTTTGCCGCGATCACGCAGTGTTGTTTGTACTGTTCACGATTGGCAGTCGGCACAGGCGCCACGAAAATATCGATGTAAGCCATGATCATTCTCCTTGTACGTTGGGTTCGATCTGCTGAGTAGTCGAATCCGGCGGCTGCCATTCGACACGGTTCACGCCCAAGCCGACCGACGGTTCCTCCCGCGCCCCCAGATTGCGTTCGACCTGACCGGCCATGTGCAGCGTGCCGGCCATGACGCCGGTCGTCGGGTTCTGCACCAGTTTCAGCCAGGCCTTATCGAAGGTGCTGCCGAGACTGTTGCGGATCAACGCTTCGCTGTCGGGGCGATCGTTGGCCTGAATGATCGCGCGGATCCCCGCGACACCTACCGAAATCAGCCCACCGGCCAATTTACCGGCGGCGGCTGCCACGGCGCTGGCAGCTCCGCGCGGGGCCATCTCCGCTTCCATGCGCTGGCTCGCGCGTTTGGCCACCGGCGCCATGCCGGCGTCCGTCGAGGCAATGCCCTTGGCGCCGCCGTCGGTATGGATTTTGTCGATGAGCGCGGCGTACGCCGGCAGCGTGTTCAGCGGTTCGGTGCTGATGACTTGATACAACGAAGCATCGCGCGCTGGTGGCGGGCCGAGCGCGATCGCCGGAATCTTCTGCAACCGCCCATTGAGCTGAGCAACCGGCACGCCATGACGCTGGGCGATGAGCGGCATCTGCCGGGCCATCAACTGCGCATAGAACGCCGTGGCCTGACCGAGAATCGCGTCCGGGTCGACCTCCACCGCCACTGGCGCCAGCACTTTTTTCTGATACTGCTCAAGCAGATACGTTGCCAGGCGTTTGGCGGAAGCGTCCTGCTCGCCACCGGCACTGACGGTGTACCAACTGACCTTCATCGATAGCCATTCCTGCGTCCAGTAGCTGCTGAACCACGGGATGAAATTTTCTTCAGTTTGCTCATAGACGCGAATGCGCCAATGTTCCATCGAACCGCGGGCAAACAGCTTGACCTGCTCGGTGGCCTGCTGAGAGGCGCTGACGATCTCGCGGTCGATCTGCTGCCAGGTTGCAGGCGAGACGAACACGGCTTTAGGCGCTGACACCGGGGCACGGGCCGACGTGGCGCAGCCGGCCAGCAGAAACAGTGCGGCGACGAGCAGCGCACGCAAGTTCACGGTGGTGGAGTCCTTTGAACAGGAAGAGGCAGATTTGAGTATAGGTGCGGGTGATGGGCCGTTGGTCTGGTTGTAACAAGACGGACGCTATCGCGAGCAGGCTCACTCCTACAGGGGAATTCATTTCAAATTGTAGGAGTGAGCCTGCTCGCGATGGGCCAGCAAATTCACCACAAAACCGCAACCATCACTGCCATCGATATCCACCATCGCCACGATTGCCTTCCGCCCACCGCCCATCAAAGGCACGATTGCCACATCCGAGACGCAACGAGGAGTTCACATCATGATTCACACCATCACACTCTCCGTGAGTTTCCCGGTGTTCGGCAGCGACTACTACGACCAGCACTACGTGTCGCACAAGACGCAGGCGCTGGTGTTCAACGAAGCTTTCGAAGATCTGCTGATGCCCGCCGCGATCAATCACTTCAGCAATGAAGTGGTCGGAATCAACGATCAGTTCCGTTTTCTGAGCGACATTCTCGCCACCCATTTGCTGGACATCGAGGCCTCCGTGCCTACGCGATCCCGCGTCCAGGCGAGCGCTCACTTTTAACAACAAGGGCGTCCCGCGGGGCGCCCTTTTTCATTCAATTAATCATCATCGCGATCACGGTAGTAGCGACGGCCGTCGCGGTGATCATCGCGATCGTCCCAGCGCCGGTCGTGGTCGTAATCACGGCCATGATCGCGGTCGTAGTGCCGGCCATGGCGATGGTCATCATCAAAATCCGCCACACAACCACCGAGCAAAACGGCGGCGGTCACGGTCAGCAATATCGTTGTAGCGCGCTTCATTCAACACTTCCCTAAAACCAAGGTCTTGACGACGGAATCGGCCACGCTGCCCACGCCTTCAGGACACGGTGCGCGCAGCCGCAGATACGACCGGACAAAACCGTGTTGATTCAGTGGCCACTATCGACCGTTTGTCGGCCTGTCGGATCGGCGTAGCGCCCTTCGCGAGCAAGCTTTGCTCCTACAAAGCGCAACGCATCGCCGCTTTCCTTGCAGGAGCCGAGCTTGCTCGCGAAGAGGCCAGCCCCGTGACCGCAAAATCCAAACCCGCCAAAAGATTGCCTAACACCGCACATAACAGTCTGGCGCAAATCCAACAAAACCTTTCCCTCCCCCCCGCGGTCACTCCTTAACGAGACCGGCGATCACGCTGGCTGCCCGTTTGGGCCATTCGCAACCCCGCTGCCCTGATTGAGAGAGACAAGGAATCGAACCATGACGATTTCCCGACGCAGATTTTTAATCCTCGGCGCCGTGACCGCGACAGCCTTCGCGATGCCCCCGTTTATCAGCCTCAAGGCCTATGCGGCCAACCTGGAGCAACCCGCCATGAGCAAAGTGACGATTCAAGTCAACGGCAAACCCCAGGCGCTGGAGGTCGACAACCGCACCACTCTGCTCGACGCCCTGCGCGAACACCTGCACCTGACCGGCAGCAAAAAAGGCTGCGACCACGGCCAGTGCGGCGCCTGCACGGTGATTGCCGATGGTCGGCGGATCAACTCCTGCCTGACCCTGGCGGTGATGCACGAAGGCAGTGAAATCACCACCATCGAAGGCCTTGGCATGCCCGACCAGTTACACCCGATGCAAGCCGCGTTCATCAAGCACGACGGTTATCAGTGCGGCTATTGCACGCCCGGGCAAATCTGCTCGGCAGTGTCGGTGATCAAAGAAATCCGCGATGGCATTCCCAGCCATGTCAGCCCCAGCCTGACGGATTCCCCGCAACTGATCGCCAGTGAATTTCAGGAGCGCATGAGCGGCAACATCTGCCGCTGCGGTGCTTACTCGAACATCATCGAAGCCATGACTGAAGTCGCGGAGGTGCCGGCATGAGACCGTTCAATTACAGCCGCGCCGACTCCCCCGCTGCCGCTGCGCAAGCGGCGCAGATTGAAGGCGCCAAGTTCATTGCCGGCGGCACCAATCTGCTGGACTTGATGAAGCTCGACATCGAAACCCCGCTGCACCTGATCGACGTCAATCACTTGGGGCTGGATCAGATCGAAGCCACGCCCGAGGGTGGTTTGCGCATCGGCGCGCTGGTGCGCAACACCGATCTGGCTGCCGATAGCCGCGTGCGCAAGGATTACGCTTTGCTCTCACGCGCCTTACTCGCCGGCGCGTCCGGCCAGTTGCGCAACATGGCAACCACCGCCGGCAATCTGCTGCAACGCACCCGTTGCCCATACTTCTATGACACCAATCAGGCCTGCAACAAACGCCAGCCCGGCAGTGGTTGCGCGGCAATTGGCGGGGTCAGTCGGCAACTCGGAATCATCGGCGTCAGCGACGCTTGCATCGCCACGCACCCGAGCGATATGGCCATCGCCATGCGCGCCCTCGATGCGCAGATCGAAACGGTGAAGCCCGACGGCAGCACCCGCAGCATCGCCATGGCCGATTTTCATCAGTTGCCCGGCAACACGCCGAACATCGAAACCAGCCTCGCGCCCGGCGAATTCATCACCGCCGTGACCCTGCCCGCGCCTGTCGGCGGCACGCACATTTATCACAAGGTGCGTGATCGCTCGTCGTACGCATTTGCGCTGGTCTCGGTCGGCCTGATTCTGCAAAAGGACGGCAGCGGCCGCATCGCTGTCGGCGGGATCGCGCCGAAACCGTGGCGCGTCGAAGCCGCCGAAGCGCTGCTGCCCGACGGCGCAAAAGCCGTCAGCGCACGCCTGCTCGATGGCGCGACGCCGACCCACGACAACCAATTCAAACTGACTCTGGTCGAGCGCACGCTCGGTTCGGTGTTGGCGCAAGCGAGGGAACAAGCATGAAATTCGACACGCCCGCCACCACCAACCCGATCGACCAGTTAAAGGTCATCGGCAAACCCACCGACCGTGTCGAAGGCCCGCTGAAAACCAGCGGTCAGGCGCCGTACGCCTACGAGCAACACGAGGCAGTGGCCAATCAGGCTTACGGCTTCATGGTCGGCTCAGCCATTGCCAAAGGCCGGATCAACAACATCGACCTTGAAGACGCGAAAGCTGCGCCGGGCGTGCTGGCGATCGTCACTGCCGCCAACGCGGGCAAGCTCGGCAAGGGCAAATACAACGCCGCGCACCTGCTTGCCGGGCCGGAGATTCAGCACTATCACCAGGCTGTCGCCTTGGTCGTTGCCGAGACTTTCGAACAGGCGCGCGCCGCCGCGCAAATGGTCAAGGTTGATTACGTGGCGGCCACTGGCGAGTTCGATCTGGCCAGCGTGCGCGACAAAGGCGTCGAGCCGAAAGAAGAACTGCCCGACGTCAGCCACGGTGATTTCGCCAAGGCGTTCGAAGCCGCACCAGTGCAGTTCGATCAGACCTACACGACGCCGGATCAGTCCCACGCGATGATGGAACCGCACGCCACATTGGCCGCGTGGAAAGGCGATGAGCTGACGCTGTGGACGTCCAATCAGATGATCGCCTGGAGCGTCGACGATATCGCCACCACCCTCGGTTTGCCGAAGGAAAAAGTCCGCCTGATTTCGCCGTACATTGGCGGCGGATTCGGCGGCAAACTGTTCATCCGCGCCGACTCCATCCTCGCTGCACTCGGCGCACGGATGGCTGGCAGACCGGTGAAAGTCGCCCTCGCCCGCCCGCAAATGGCCAACAACACCACCCACCGCCCCGCCACTATTCAGCGCATTCGCATGGGCGCGACGGCGGACGGCAAACTCACGGCAATCGCCCACGAAGGCTGGTCGGGCAACCTGGAGGACGGCAAAGTCGAGGTCGCGGCGCAACCGAGTCAATTGCTCTACGCCGCTGAAAATCGTCTGGTCACGATGCGCCTCGCGCCGCTTGATCTACCCGAAGGCAATTCCATGCGCGCGCCCGGCGAAACGCCCGGACTGATGGTGCTGGAAATCGCCATGGACGAAATGGCCGAGCAACTGAAACTTGATCCGATCCAGTTCCGCATCCTCAACGACACTCAGGTCGATCCGGTGAAAACCGAGCGGCCGTTTTCCCAGCGCCGCTTGATCGAATGTCTGCAAACCGGCGCCGATAAATTCGGCTGGAGCCAACGCAACGCGAAGCCCGGCACCCGCCGCGAAGGTCGCTGGCTGATCGGCATGGGCGTGGCGGCGGCGATCCGTAACAACCTGCTGGTCAAATCGGGCGCGCGGGTGAAGCTGGAGCGCGACGGCAAAGTCACCGTGGAAACCGACATGACCGACATCGGTACCGGCAGCTATACGATCATCGCGCAGACGGCCGCCGAGATGATGGGCGTGGGTTTGAAGGACGTGACGGTGCATCTGGGCGATTCGAGCTTCCCGGTTTCGTCGGGTTCTGGCGGCCAATTCGGCGCCAACTGCTCGACCGCCGGGGTGTATGCCGCATGCATGAAACTGCGTGAAGCGGTGGCGGGCAAGCTCGGGTTGGCGGCGGATCAGGCTGAGTTTGTCGACGGTGAAGTGCGCGTCGGCGACAAGCGAGTGCCGCTGCGTAATGCTGCGCAAAACGGCGTGTTAGTGGCCGAGGACAGCATCGAATTTGCCGACCTTGCCAAGCAATATCAGCAGTCGACGTTTGGTGCGCATTTCGTTGAGGTGGCTGTGGACGCGGCGACTGGCGAAATCCGCGTGCGGCGCATGCTCGCGGTGTGTGCGGCGGGACGGATTCTTAACCCGAAAGCGGCGCGCAGTCAGGTGATCGGCGCGATGACCATGGGCGTCGGTGCGGCGTTGATGGAAGAACTGTCGATCGACAAGAAGCTCGGTTTTTTTGTTAACCATGATCTGGCGGGATATGAAGTGCCGGTGCATGCCGACATTCCCCATCAGGAGGTGGTTTTTCTTGATGAAACTGATCCGATTTCTTCGCCGATGAAGGCCAAGGGTGTGGGTGAGTTGGGGATTTGCGGGGTGAGTGCGGCGGTGGCGAATGCGATCTATAACGCCACGGGCGCGCGGGTGCGGGAGTATCCGATTACGCTGGATAAAATCCTCTCTTCACTCCCCGAGATGATCTAAACAAAATCCCTGTAGGAGCTGCCGAAGGCTGCGATCTTTTGATCTTGTTTTTGAGATCAAAAGATCGCAGCCTTCGGCAGCTCCTACAGGGAGAGTTATTAGTCGATCTGCGGGTATTGCTCAGCGCTCACCTATTCCATCCACTCCACCACCTTGCCATCAAGCACTTCCGCAATCGCGATATGCGTCATCGCCGTGGTTGGCGCCGCCCCGTGCCAATGTTTGGCACCCGGCGCAATCCATACAGTATCCCCCGGGCGAATCTCGCGTACCGGTTGTCCCCATTCCTGCACGAAACCCACCCCAGCGGTGACGATCAATGTCTGCCCCAGTGGATGGGTGTGCCACGCCGTGCGCGCGCCCGGCTCGAATGTCACCGTCGCGCCACTGACCCGCGCTTCATCAGACCCCTTGAACGGTGCATCAACCCGCACAGTGCCGGTGAACCAATCCGCCGGGCCACGGGCCGAAGGTTGCGAGCCGTTGGGCGTAACGCTCACGCGAGGATTTTCATTGGCCTGCACTTCACCTGCCAACAGGGACAGGGTCAGAGCAGAAGCAGCAATCGGGTTCATGGCAAGTTCCTCCAGAGAATCAATGCCATCACTTTACCGACCCGCACTCTTCAGATAATCGACTAGAATTCGAAAAAACTTATGCGAGACACTCATCAATGCTTCGGGAAAACGCCACCGACCTGCTCGCCTTCCTCGCCGTGGCCCGCGAACGCAGCTTCACCAAAGCTGCCGCCAAGCTCGGCGTCTCGCAATCGGCGCTGAGCCACACCATTCGCGCCCTCGAGGCGCGCCTTGGCCTGCGCCTGTTGACGCGCACCACACGCAGCGTCTCGCCCACCGAGGCCGGCGAGCACCTGCTGCAAACCATCGGCCCGCGCTTCGAAGAGATCGAAGTGGAACTGGCGGCCCTGAGCAACTTGCGCGAAACCCCGGCGGGCAAAATCCGCATCAACGCCACTGACCATTCGCTGGACTGGCTGCTGCGCCCGGTACTCAAGGAGTTCCTGCCCAAGTACCCCGACATCGCCGTCGAAGTCAGCTGTGATTATGGTTTCGTCGACATCGCCGGCCAGGGCTTCGACGCCGGCATTCGGTTGGGCGAAGACGTTGCGCAAGGCATGATCGCCACGCGCATCGGCCCGGACATGCGCATGGCGGTGGTCGGCTCGCCCGCGTATTTCGCCCGCTGCCCCGCCCCGCAAACCCCGCGCGACCTGACCGACCACAGCTGCAACAACTTGCGCCTGCCCACCAACGGCGGGCTGTATAGCTGGGAGTTCGAGAGGGATGGCGAAAGCCTTAAGGTGCGAGTATCCGGGCAAATTACGTTGAATGGCGTCTACCCGTTGCTTGATGCGGCGCTGGATGGTTTTGGTCTGAGCTACATCCCGGAAAACATCGTCGCCCCGTATCTCGCCGATGGTCGCTTGCAGCAAGTGCTTGAGGATTGGTGCCCGACATTCGCCGGGTATCACCTCTACTACCCGAGCCGGCGTCAGGCGGCACCGGCATTTGCGTTGTTGCTGGAGGCGTTGCGCTATCGCCCCTGACCCCTACCGCCCACCTGCTTTCTGTAGGAGCCGAGCTTGCTCGCGAAGAGGCCATATCAGTCGATATTTTCGCTGACTGATACACCGCTTTCGCGAGCAAGCTCGGCTCCTACAGAATTTGTTGCAAGAGTTGGCCCACGCGCGTGGCACAAGCTGGATATCCCCGCAGACTAGCCCAGTAAAGCAATCAACTGATGCCGCTGCGCATCGGTGAGCATCGGCCCGAATCCGGCCCTGACGTTGTCGGCCATATAACGCGGATTGCTCGTCCCCGGAATCACACAGGTCACCGCCGGATGCGCCAGCAGAAACTTCAGCGCCAGTTGCGGCCAGCTGTTGACCTGGACGTCCGACACCCACGCCGGCAAAGGTTTGCCCTTGAGCCGGCCCAGCAAAGCACCGCCACCAAACGGCCGATTGCAGATCACCGCCACCCCGCGCTCACGGCACAGCGGCAGGATGCGTTTCTCCACACCTCGATCATCGAGGGCGTAGTTGATTTGTAGAAAATCCAGTTGCTCATTCTTCAACACCGCTTCGACTTCATCGTAAGCCGAGGACGTGTAATGGGTGATGCCGATGTAGCGGATGCGCCCCTGTTCTTTCCATTCGCGCAGGGTCGGCAGGTGGGTTTGCCAGTCGAGCAGGTTGTGGATCTGCATCAGGTCAATGCGCTCGGTGCGCAGCAGGCTGAACGACTGCTCCATCTGCGCGATGCCTTCCTCGCGCCCGCGTACCCACACCTTGGTCGCCAGAAACGCCGGCGAGCGGGGTTCATGGATCGACAGCAGTTCGCCGGTGGTCTGCTCGGCGCGGCCATACATAGGTGAGCTGTCGATCACCGTGCCACCCTTGGTGAACAGCTCATCGAGCACCGCCGGCAGTTGCCGATAAGCCGGGTCGCCCGGCGCGACGTCGAATCCGCGATACGTGCCCAGACCGACCAGGGGCAATGACTCGGAGCTGGAGGGGATGGCGCGGGTCTGCATGGCTTGGCCTCGGATAGTCGCGGGTGGCGCGGCACTGGCCAACGCCCGATCAAAAGTGAAGACTGCCGAAACCCCGGCAGCCAGCGTGAGCAATCGGCGACGGGAGTAACCCTCAGTGTGGCTCATGCTGGTTCCCCTGCTGCGTGAATCTGTTGCATGTTGTGTGCGCAGGCTGTCCGGCAACATCGCTGGACTACACTGCGACTGCCGACTTCCTTACCCCGTTAAAAGTAGCCGAATGTCCCGAACCCTGATGTTACTCGTCGCATTGATCGTCGCTGTGTACCTGGTGCTGTGCGCGGCGCTGTTCGTTTTTCAGCGCTCGCTGATCTATTTTCCGCAGGCCGGCACGGTGGAGTCGGCGGAGTCACGACTGAAATTATCGATGGCGGATGCCGACGTCTGGGTAACCACTCGCGAGCGTGTCGGGCAACGGGCGCTGATCTATTTCGGCGGCAATGCCGAGGATGTCTCGCACAATCTGCCGGAGTTCGCCGCGGCGTTCCCGGATTACGCGCTGTACTTTCTGCATTATCGAGGGTTTGGCGGCAGCGGCGGCAAGCCTTCCGAGGAGGCAATTGCCGAGGATGCGCTGGCGCTGTTTGATCAGGTGTACGCCAGCCATCCGCAGGTGGCGGTGATCGGGCGCAGTCTGGGTTCGGGCGTTGCGGTGCGTCTGGCCAGTCAACGGCCGGTGCAGAATTTGATTCTGGTGACGCCGTACAACAGCCTCGAAGAAGTCGCCGTGAAGCAATATCCGTGGGTGCCGGTGAAGTGGTTGCTCAAGGATCGTTATGAATCAGGCAAATACGCGGCGCATATTCGCGTGCCGACGTTGTTGCTGGCGGCGAGTGATGACGAAGTGATTGCGCGGGACAGTACCGAGCGGCTATTGAGGAATTTTCCCGAGGGGGTGGCGGTGCTTAAGGTGGTGCCGGATTCGGGGCATAACTCGATTTCCGAGCGGGGGGAGTATTTGCGGTGGATGGGCGATGTGTTGAATCGCTGAGTTTTGTGTTGGCGGGTCTGGCCTCTTCGCGAGCAAGCTTTGCTCCTACAAGGGCTTGAGCTCCACACAATGCCGTAGGAGCAGAGCTTGCTCGCGAAGGGGCCGGCCAAATCACATCAATACCCCAGAAAAAAACCACACCTGCCACCCTGAACCAAGTCCAAAAAGCCCAGTCCTACACGCGCCGCTTTTTCCTCTCCTGAGCCATCCACTCCATGCGCCACACCGCCCACCCACTTCGTCTGGTTTCGCTGTGCCTGCTGCTTTCGCCTTTGTTTGCTCAATCCGCCCACGCCGGCGCCGAACGCCAACTGGTCGCGGCCATCAACGACTACCGCGCCCACCCGCAACGCTGCGACCGACGCCCCGCGCAGCGCCTGGCTCCGCTGGCGTTGAAAGATAATCTCGCGCTGCCCATCGGCTATGGCTACGGCGGCGGCATGCGCGAGGCGCTGAAATCGTCCGGATATGCGGCGGTGACCGTGCGCAGCATCCGCATCGTCGGTGCAGAGGATGCCGACGAAGCCTTCGACCAGCTACAAGACCACTACTGCGGCGCATTGCTCGACAGTCAGTACGCCGACATCGGCATCAGCCGTTCGCGCAGTGAATGGCAAGTGGTGCTGGCGCGGCCGGTGCTCGACAACCGTGTCGGCGATAACCGCAGCGTCGGCAAAGCGCTGCTGGCCGAGGTCAATGCCGCCCGCGCCCGGCCACGGATGTGCGGGCGCCAACGCTTCGCTGCCGCCCGACCGCTGAGTTGGAACGCTGCGCTGGGCGCGGCCGCACAAGGGCACAGTAAGGCCATGGCTTATGGCAATTATTTTGCGCATCGTGATCCGGACGGTGATTTGCCGGCGGATCGCGCCAGAGCGGCGGGTTATCGTGGCCGGCAAATTGGTGAAAACATTGCCGCCGGGCAGAGTTCGCCGGGCAAGGCGATGGCCGGGTGGCTGGCCAGTCCGGGGCATTGCGCCAATTTGATGAACCCGATGTTTACCCAAGTGGGGGCGGGTTTTGCCAGCGAGGCGCGTAGTGATGAAGGGGTTTACTGGACGATGCTGTTTGGTGCGCCTTGATTTTTGATTTAAAGCAAATGGCCCTTTCGCGAGCAGGCTCGCTCCCACAGTAGATCGGCGTACACAGGCCGAAGTGGGAGCGAGCCTGCTCGCGAAGAGGCCAGCAGTGTCACCTCATCACTTGGGCCGACGCACCGCCCGCACCCGCCCGCTATTCCCGCCACCACAATAGAAGCGATCCTTGCCATCCGCCTCCAGCCCCGACACGCCAATCCCGTCGGGCATCGTCAGGCTTTCCAGTACCACGCCGTTATCCGGATCAATCCGCCGCAACTCGCTCTCCTCGCCTTCCCACGTGCCATGCCACAGCGCGCCATCAACCCACGTCACGCCGGTGACAAAGCGGTTCGACTCCAGCGTGCGCAAAATCTCGCCGGTTTCCGGGTTGATCTGATGGATTTTACGGTCGCGATACTGACCAACCCATAACGAACCCTCGGCCCAGGCCATGCCGGAATCGTTGCCGGCACCGGGCGCGGCGATGGTGTTGAGGATGCGCCCGGTGGCCGGGTCGATCATATGGATATGGCGGTCGGCAATCTGGAACAGATGTTTGCCATCGAACGCGGTGCCGCCATCAGCGCCGACCTTGAGCGTGCGCACGGTTTCGCCGCTGGCCGGATCCAGCGCATTGAGTTGACCATCGCTGGCAAACCAGACTTGCTGACCGTCGAAGGTCACGCCGTGAATGCCGTCGATCCCTTCGAACGGGCCGTACTCGCGAAGGATTTCTGCGTTTGCGTGTTTCATGGGGGCTTCCTCGTGTTGGTTGAGACCAGCCTAGCCATTGCCCAGCGACACCGGGAGTAACAAGATCGTCGCGAAACCCGGCACCGGTGGCGTCATCCAGCGCCGTGATCGGCCCAGACCGAAGGACTGGATTTTGTTTTCCGAGGCCAGTGTCTCGAGCGCTCGTTGCACTTGGCGTTGACTGCTGCCCAATGCGAATGCCAGTGCTGAGCTCGACCACGCTTCGCCATCCGCGAGCAAGGCCAGGAGCGCCGCATGTTTGTCCTCGACCGGCAAGGTCAGCAGCGCCACCTCTTCGGCCACCAACGTAAACCCGCGAGGCGTGGCGCGGATGTTCGCCAGCGGTTGCAGCGCTGAGCGCAAGCGGCCGATTTCAACGCGTAGCCGTGCTCGGTGCGATTCATCGCTGAGTTGCAAACGGAAAGCCTTGGCAATCAGCGCCTCTCGCGAAACATCGCCCGGCCAGGCTTCGGCCAGCAGTCTGGCGAGGCTGAATAAAATCGGTCGGCTGGCCAGCCCCACCGTCATGCCGGCGCCGCGCACGCTGTAGCGGCAGGCATCGATGACCAGCGCTTTTGAAGCGAACAGGGTTTCTACTTCTGCGAGTTTCAGCGGCTGCTCCTTTCCGCTGATGATCAATCTGGCAACCGGCGCCTCAAGGATTTGCACGGAGTGCTCGACTTCAACGCTCAACGCCTCAATGCCAGCCTCCCGCGCCGCGTGTTGCGCGCGAACCAGTGCCGCCTGCGCCCTGTGCGCCTGAACCCTGCGCAAGGCGATGCCCGCCGCCACCAGTTCATGGGCGGCACGCAAGGCTGGCGGAAGTGGTGCAGGATCCTGTTCAGCTAGCAAATGATCAGCGTCATCCAGCTCACCGATCAACAACAATCGACGAATCTGCAAGTAACGCGCGTGCGCCGCGTTGAGCCGGTCGCCGTGATCCTCCAGCAACCGACGCGCCGCCTCCAGCGCCTCCATCGGCCAGCCCAGATCGCGCGCCGCCAGCGCCACTTCGGCCTCGGCAACAAGACACCGCGCCCGCGACAGCGGCTCATTGCGACCGAACGCCTTCACCGCCCGCTGCAACAACGCCTTGGCACGCGGCAGATCACCCAACTGCGCCATGGCGATACCGCGCAACGCCAGCGCCGGCGGGTCTTCGCGCAGGGCGACGAAATTCAGTGCCGCCAACGGATCCCCCGCCGCAAGCGCACGGCTGGCGGCGGTGATCAGTGAGTCCATGGTGAATGACGCATGGCGGACGTTCCCCCGAAAGGTTAAGGACGACGCCGAACCTGTGGCGAGGGAGCTTGCTCCCGCTGGAGTGCGAGCGGCCCCCCGCTCTTCAGTTCAAAACAGGGCCTGCTGCGCAGTCCAGCGGGAGCAAGCTCCCTCGCCACAATGGATCGGGGCTCAGCCCTAAATAAAATTGGAGCTTCAGGGGAGTCTAATACCGGTCACTTGAGCTGTTCGGTTTTCTTTAAAAGTTCGAACAACCCCTTGGGGTTTGTTGCTGGATCGGGTCGTGAAAACTGTTCACAACGCGTTTCAAACCGGAGAAATTGTCGCGAGCACGCCGATCAGAATGGTCAGTGTCAGAAATCCACCCAGGAAAATCGCCATCTTGAACATAGAGCTCTCCTCAATGCAGGGTTTGCGGTGCACTGGACGCTTCGGAATGAAGGACTGCCGTGAGTGACCGCACTGCCGGGGTATTTTGAGCCGGTGACTGAACCGGTTACAGGGGCAGATAGAATCGAAAAAAGCGTATCAGATGACATCTGATCTGTAGGAGCTGCCGAAGGCTGCGATCTTTTGATCTGGATCCTCGAACATCAAGATCAAAAGATCGCAGCCTCGTTTCACTCGACAGCTCCTACAGGCTAGAGTGACTGCGGTCGTGCAAAAACAATAAAAACTCTGGGGTAAATCCATGTCCGAATTGAACCTGCAGCCCAACGTTGCCGAATCACTGAACCGCTGGCACGAGATGATCCGCACCGGCAACTTAAGCGCCCTGCCCGAGTTGCTTGACGCCAAAGCCGTATTCCGCTCACCGATGGCGCACACGCCCTACCCCGGCGCGCCGGTGGTGTCGATGATCCTCAATACGGTGTTCGAGGTGTTTCAAGACTTTGAATATCACCGTGAGCTGGCGACGGCGGATGGTTTGAATGTAATTCTGGAATTCAGCGCCAAGGTCGGGACGAAGGAACTGAAAGGCATCGACATGATTCGCTTTGATGAGCAGGGGAAGATTGTCGAGTTTGAAGTGATGGTGAGGCCGTTGAGCGGGTTGCAGGCGTTGGGCGAGGAAATGGGGCGGCGGCTTGGCGCTTATCTGGCCTCCGCGAAACCCTGACATCTGAACACCTGAACACCTGAACACCTGAACACCGAAACAATTCTGTAGGAGCTGCCGAAGGCTGCGATCTTTTGATCCTAAAACAAGATCAAAAGATCGCAGCCTTCGGCAGCTCCTACAGGGAATACAGAGGGATATCGAGGGATAAAAAAAGCCCACTGACCGTCGCCGGTGCAGTGGGCTTTGTGTGTCAGGGGTCTAATTACAGAGCCATGTCACGTGCAGCGTTTTCCTTCGGCGCTTCAGCTTTTTCAGCCGCAGGCGCAGCCGGAACAGCAGCCTGACCGATCACTGGAGGTGTCGGCAGTTCGAGGATCTTGGCGGTATAAGCCCATTCTTCAGCCACTTTGGCTGGATCGCTATTCAACTGAGTGCCGTAGCTTGGCACGATCTGGTGCAGCTTGGTTTGCCACTCTGGACTAGCCACTTTGTCTTTGAAGACTTTCTGCAACACGCTCAGCATGATCGGTGCAGCGGTCGACGCGCCTGGCGATGCGCCCAGCAGGCCGGCGATGGAGCCGTCTTGTGCAGCAACAATTTCGGTACCCAGTTTCAGCACGCCGCCAGCGGCTTCATCACGCTTGATGATTTGCACGCGTTGGCCGGCTTGCCATAAGCGCCAGTCTTCGGCTTTGGCGTTCGGGAAGTATTCCTTCAGCGCGTTCAGACGGTCTTCATCCGACAGCATCAGTTGGCCAGCGAGGTACTCGACCAGCGGGTATTCCTTGATGCCGACCTTGGTCATCGGCCAGATGTTGTGGGTGGTGGTGCTGGTCAGCAGGTCCAGGTACGAGCCTTCTTTGAGGAACTTGGTGCTGAAGGTCGCGAATGGGCCAAACAGGATGACGCGCTTGCCGTCCAGAACACGGGTGTCCAGGTGTGGAACCGACATCGGTGGCGCGCCAACCGAAGCTTTACCGTAGGCCTTGGCCAGGTGCTGTTCAGCGATGGTCGGGTTATCGGTCACCAGGAACGAGCCGCCTACCGGGAAGCCAGCGTATTCCTTGGCTTCAGGAATGCCCGACTTCTGCAGCAGGTGCAGTGCACCGCCGCCCGCGCCGATGAACACGAACTTGGCGTCGGTTTCGGTTTTGCTGCCGTCTTTCAGGTTTTTGTAGCTGACGCGCCAAGTGCCATCGGCATTCTTGGTGATGTCCTGCACTTCGCTCGACAGTTTCAGATCGAAGTTAGGCTTGGTTTGCAGGTGGGCAGCGAACTGGCGGGTGATTTCGCCGAAGTTCATGTCGGTACCCAGCGGGCTCCAGGTGGCCGCGATTTTCTGGTTCGGGTCGCGCCCTTCCATCATCAGCGGAACCCACTTCTTGATCACAGCCGGGTCTTCGGAGTACTGCATACCAGCGAACAGCGGGCTCGCTTGCAGGGCTTCGTAGCGCTTTTTCAGGAACTTGATGTTGTCATCACCCCACACGAAGCTCATGTGCGGCGTGGTGTTGATGAACGAGCGAGGGTTCTTCAGAACGCCTTGCTGAACCTGCCAGGCCCAGAACTGACGGGACACCTGGAACGCTTCGTTGATCTCGACAGCTTTCGGGATCGTCACGTTGCCTTTGTCATCTTCCGGGGTGTAGTTCAGCTCAGCCAGAGCCGAGTGACCGGTACCGGCGTTGTTCCAGCCGTTGGAGCTTTCGAGGGCGACGCCATCGAGGCGCTCGACCATTTCCATCGACCAGCTTGGCTCCAGCTCATTGATCCACACACCCAGGGTGGTGCTCATGATGCCGCCGCCGATCAACAGCACGTCGACTTTCTTTGCTTCTTCAGCATTGGCGGACGACATCCCCATCGCCAAAGCCAGCCCCAGCAGAGCTGTGTTCACTTTCTTAAACATCCGTAGCACCTATGATAAAACGCCTTCCGCCCGTCGCTGTTATCAGCATGCGATCCGCTTTGGTGACGCTCAGGCTGGCGTCGCAGATTCCGGCACACTGCAATTTTGACGGGTGGGCACACAAGGCCGACGTACCGCATCGACCTCAGTTAATGTCCCTTCTGAACTGGTTTCTTATCATTATTGGCATCAGCTACTTGAGCGACAGGGATTCCGTCAGCCCACCCGAGGGCAAGCAGACTGAATTAGGTCAAACCAAGTTGGCGCGAAGAATATCACGTCAGGACAAACCCGCGCGTCTGTTCCCGACTTGATAGTCCTTTTACGTTCAGGGGCTTATCAGCTGGAGGGGGTTGAACATGAATCTTGGGGCGGGCATTTAAGTATTGGGGTGACTGGACGGGCCTCTTCGCGAGCAAGCTCTGCTCCTACGAAAAGCGGGTATCAACGATCCCCGTAGGAGCAAAGCTTGCTCGCGAAGGCGGCCGCTCAATCACTGCAAAACTCTGTTACAACCGAAACCGATCCACAGACTGCGCCAACTGCCCCGCCAGACTCGACAGCTCATCCGTAGTCGTCGCCGTCTGCCCGATCACCCGGCTATTGCCCTCGGACATCCCCGCAATCATCTCCACCTGATGCGCAATCTCGTTACTGGCCAAGCTCTGTTCGCCAATCGTGCGGGTAATGTCGTTGACCAACTGCGTGGTACTCAATGTCGCCTCCAGAATCTCGCGGATCGCTCGTTCAACCTCCGCCGTCACCGCCATGCCCTTGTCGACCTGCGCCACGCCCGCTTCCATGCTGCTCACCGCCTCGCGGGTGCTGTGCTGAATGCGCGCGACCATCGCAGCAATTTCCTGGGTCGAGGCACTGGTGCGTGCCGCCAGACTGCGCACTTCATCCGCCACCACGGCAAACCCCCGGCCTTGTTCGCCCGCCCGCGCTGCTTCGATCGCAGCGTTAAGCGCCAGTAAATTGGTCTGGTCGGCGATGCTTTTGATCACTTGGATAATGTTGAAAATGCCTTCGGATTCCTGATCCAGCGTGCGGATCACTTGCGCCGACTGTTGCGCCGAACGAGCAATGTCGTCCATATCGCTGACCACTTGATGAATCACCCCGCCGCCCTCCTTCGCCAGGTTTTCTGCCTGATTGGCCATGCTCAGGGCGCGTTCGGCGTGGCGAGTGATTTCCTCGATACTCGCGGTCATCTGGCTGGCAGCAGCGGCCATGGTGCTGGCGGCGACGCTTTGTTGCTGGCTGCTGTCGGCGACTTGATGGCAGCCGTGGCTGAGTTGCTCGCTCATGCCGCTGACGCCGTGGGCGTTGCTGCGCACCACGTCGATCATGTTGCGCAAATCGCGCTGCATGGTCGCCAGCGTGCGAATCAAGGCACTCGCTTCGTCCTTACCGGTTGGTTCGGAGATCGGCTCGCTGAGGTTGCCGTGGGCGATGCTTTCGGCGATGCGGCTGGCGGTTTTCAACGGCCCGAGAATGCTGCGGATCACCCAGCGCCCCTCGACCAAAAGCAGCAACAGCCCCGCCAGTAAGACCACGCCGAGGGCAATGTTGGCGTTGCGGATCGCGGCTTCGGTGCCAGCGCCGGTCTCACGGGTATTGGCTTCAATCAATTCACTCAACGCGGCCATCTGCGTTTCCAGCTGGCTGAAGGCCGAATTGAACGTGCCCAGTTCCTGCTGCGCAGCGTCCGGGTTATCCAGCGCCAGGCCGACAATGCGTTCCCCGGCATTGATGTAAGTTTCAAGGCTCGGTTTGATCTGCTCCATTGCCGTGCGCAACGTCGGGTTGATCGGCAGCTTCAGGTTTTCTTCCAGCACTTCACGAAAATGCCCCGCATGTTCCTCGATCGAACTGCGTGCCTCGGCCGCCGTGCTGGTGCTTTTGCCCAGCCCCACCAACATTGCCGAATAGACGTCGGCACGCAGGGCGTCGTGCATCATGTCCGCTTCCATGTGGTTGCGCAGCGCGCTCATGCTCACCGCGTTGTCGCTCACCGCCGAGGCCATGTGCAGGTTACCGACGTAACTGACCAGACTCACGAGCAATGCCGTCAGCAGACTGGTAACAATCAGCAACACTAAACGCAGTTTGATCGACACCGTGGGTTTCTCCTTGGGGAACGCCGGTAAAGGCCTGTCAGTCCTAGAGTTAAGCCTATTTGCGCCGGTCTGCCGCGCCAGAGCGTGTCGGCAGATGTCTGCGCGCAGGGTAACGGCGATAAAACTTTCAGTTTGAGCGGCAAGTCTCACTTTTCAACGCACGCGGACAAGGTCTTCATCGCCGGTTAATGCCGGCAGGCTATTGAGTCCGTCGTTCTGAAAACTCATGCAGCACAAGGAAACGCTTATGAAACGCGCACTGTGGTTAGGCCTGCTCGGCACCTTCGCAATCGGCACTGCTCAGGCAGCGACGGAAAAAGTCGCGATCAATCTGGTCAGCGCCGACGGTGCACCGCAGGCGATCGGCTCGATTACCGTCAGTGAGACGCCGTATGGCCTGTTGTTTACTCCTGATCTGAAATCCCTGCCGGCCGGCGTGCACGGTTTTCACGTGCACGAAAACGGCAGTTGCGAGCCGGGCATGAAGGACGGCGTCAAAGGCGCGGCACTGGCAGCTGGCGGGCACTTCGATCCGCAGAAAACCGGCAAGCACCTCGGCCCATACGCAGACGGCCATCTCGGTGACCTGCCGGCGGTGTACGTGACCGCTGACGGTATCGCCAACTACCCGGTGCTGGCGCCGCGCCTGAAGAAAATCTCCGAGATCAAAGGCCACGCGCTGATGATTCATGCCGGTGGCGACAACCATTCCGACATGCCAAAACCCCTCGGTGGTGGCGGTGATCGCATGGCCTGTGGCGTGATTTGATAGAACTCGCGTCAAGACCGGGCACCCGCCATGGCGTGCCCGCGTCTGCAGAATTAACGCCTCACGGAACTCCCGACCTCCGCGCACCTCTCACATTATGCAGTCCTTCCCTTTTTGCTTAGCGCTTGTGGAGGAACCCCGTCATGCGCAAGTTATTGCTCGTTTCTTCTTTACTCTTATGCCTGCCCGTCGGCTCCGCTATGGCCAAGGTCGACGCTGGGGATGTGGCCACTTCGGCCGGCGTTTCCGCCTCGCTGTACTCGACCTTCAAGGATCACAAAATGGTGATCCCGGCGCGTGACGACTTGTCTGCCTTTGTCGCCAGCGGCGGAGCCATTCGCGGGGTTTATCTTGAGTCGGTGTTGCAACAGGTTCGTCAGGAAAATCCCGGCATCAATGCCAGCGATGAAGACCTCGCCAACGCGATTCTGGTGCATTACGAAGGCTTGAATCAGTAACCGGCACGGAGCAAGCAGCCGATGGATGGCCGCTGAAGGCGCATAGGCAAAACTGTCCGACGGCCTCTATGATGGAGGCCATGACGACGACTGCGCCTTTGCGCTCCCCCTGCCCACCCGGCGCCTGCGATTGCGGGCGCGACCCGTTGCTGGACACGCCCGGCGCGGATTTGCGCATCCTGCGCCTGACCCGCGAGGAAGAAAAAGTCCTGCTCGCGCGCCTCGAAAAACTGAAAAACCTCGACGACCTCCGGCACCTGCAAAAACGCATGTTCGAGCAGTTGGGCATTCGCGTCGACGTCTCACCGGGGTTTCACGAAGTGCGCACCATGCTCGGCATCGAGATCGAAATCGACGCGCTGCCAGGTCTGTGCCGCAAAACGCGCAAGTCGATTCCAACGGCGATTCGACGGGGCTTGAACAACAACCCCGAAATCGCTTTTGAATTGCTTAACGCCCACGACTTGCTGCGCGACACCTGATCACTTTTTCATGCCGACTCGTTTGCGCATCTCGGCGGTGATGCTCTGCCGGGTCTTCTTCATGTCAGCCCACGGCTCATCGCCAACCTCGGCCAACCGCTCGTGGACGTTATGCACGTTCCATTGATTGCCGCCCTTGATCTCCCCAACCTCTTCACGAAACAGCGGTACCGACACCGGTAGCCCTTCGCGCGTACGCGCCGAGTAAGTGCAGATGGTGGTGGCGCCGAGGCCGTTGCGCAGGTAGTCGATGAAGATCCGCCCGACACGGTTTTTCGGCCCGGACACCGCCGAAAATCGATCCGGCAACAGTTTGGCCATATGGCTGACGATCGCGTGGCTGAAATCCTTCACTTCATCCCAGCCGAGCTTGCGGGTGATCGGCACCACCAGGTGAATACCTTTGCCGCCGCTGGTTTTCAGAAACGCTTTCAAGCCGAGTTCATCGAGCACGGTCAAGGTCAGCGCGGTGGCTTCGACCATGCTTTTCCACGGCAGCGCCGGATCGGGGTCGAGGTCGAGTACAAAGCGATCGGGTTTATCCAGATCCACCGTGGTTGCGTTCCAGGTGTGTAACTCGACGGTGCTCATCTGCACCGCGCCGATCAGCGCTTCGGCATTGTTGATCAGCATCACCGGTTGGCCGGTGACGTCTTTGTCCAGCGTGCTGATGCCGGGGATCGCCAGGCGCTCGGCGTTCTTCTGGAAGAACAGTTCACCCGCAATGCCATCCGGCGCTCGCACCAGCGCAACCGGGCGATCCTTGAGTTGCGGCAGAATCCATTCGGCAACGCTCGCGTAGTACTCGGCCAGTTGCATTTTGGTCGTGCCGCTGACCGCGTCGATCACCCGATCAGGGTGAGTGATGCGAACCTTGCCGTTGGCCAGACCGAGTTGCGACGGCGCAGTCTCAGCCTTTTCCGCGGCCACTTTTTTCGCCATTTTTTTTGCAGGGCTTTTCGCTGCAGTTTTCGTCTCTGAAGTCTTCACCGGTTTCGCTCGCTCCTCAGTGATGTCCTTGGCCGGTTTGTCATCGCGCAAACCATGGAACACGGCGTGGCGCACCGAGCCGTCCTTGGTCATTTCAGCGAAGGCGATTTCGGCCAGCAATTTCGGCTTGAGCCAGTGCACGCCTTTGGCCTCGAAACCGCTCGGCGGATTGACCACGGCAGCCTTCTTCACCTGCAACGGTTTCAGCTGCGCCAGAATGCTTTTCAGCGTCGCTTCGTTGAAGCCCGTGCCAACCTTGCCGGCGTAGCGCAATTCGCCGCTGTCGCGATCATGCAGACCGAGCAGCAAGGCACCGAAGGCACTGCGCGAACCTTTCGGATCGGTGTAGCCGACGACGACAAATTCCTGCCGATGCTTGCACTTCAGTTTGATCCAGTCGCCGCTGCGTCGCGACACGTAAGGCGAGCCGAGGCGTTTGCCGATCAGGCCTTCCATCTGCATCTGACAGGCACTGTTGAGCAACGCATCCGGGGTTTCGTCGAAGGCTTCGGAATAACGCAGCAGCGGATTCTTCTGCGCGCCGAGGATGGTCGCCAGCGCGGCTCGACGCTCTTCAACCGGCACCTCACGCAAGTCGACGCCGTTGAGATAGGGCAGATCAAACAGGTAGTAGAGAATGTTGCCGCTGCGCCCAGCCTCTAAAGCATTTTGCAGCGCCTGAAAATCCGGCACGCCATGTTCATTGGCGACGACCATTTCGCCGTCCAGCCAAGCCGATTCCAGACCCAGCGCGGCCAACGCTTCAGCCTGTTGCGGCAACTTGTGCGTCCAGTCGTGGCCGTTGCGGGTGAACAGTTGCACCTGGTCATGATCGATCCGCGCCATGATCCGGTAGCCGTCGAATTTGATTTCGTAGCTCCACTGCCCTTCAGGCGCGCAATCAACCAGTGTGGCCAACTCGGGTTTGAGCTGCGCCGGCAGCTTGGCTTTATGCGCGCCCGTCAGCGTGCCGCTGGCTTTTTTTCGCGATTTGGCGGCGGGTTTCTTCACCGGTTTGCTTTGCTCGGCGGCGAGTTTCGGTTTGTCGACGAGGGTGCGTTCGCTCAACACGCTGTCCGGCTCAGCGACTAGCACGTCGTAATCATCTTGCGGCCGCGCGGCGCTGTCCTGATGTTTGATCAGGAACCACTGCTCCTTTTTCCCCGGCATGTGCGTGCGCACCAGATTCCAGATCCCACCGAGTTTCTCGCCTTGCAGCTCGAATTTGAGCTTGCCTTTGGCGTAGGCCTGTTGCGGATCCTCCTGCGGAATCCACACGCCGCGATCCCAGACAATCACATCGCCCGCGCCGTAATGCCCTTCGGGAATGCTGCCCTCGAAGGTCGCGTAATCCAGCGGATGATCCTCGACGTGCACCGCCAGGCGCTTGACCTTGGGATCCAGCGACGGCCCCTTCGGCACGGCCCAACTCTTCAACGCGCCATCGAGTTCCAGGCGAAAGTCATAATGCAGGTGCGAAGCGTCGTGCTTCTGGATGCAGAACTGCAAGGCGTGCTCGGCGGCGGTTTTGCGGCCCGAGCGTTTGACTGCCGCCGGTTCCGAGGTTGCCGAGAAATCGCGCATGCGGTTGTAGTCGTCGAGGTTCCTGTTCATCGTGCACCTGCCTGATTTCAGCCCATTCGGGTGACGGTCAGCGCCACCACGGCGATTCGGTCAACCCGTTGATATCCGGGGTTCAGCAGCTCTTCGCCAAAGACATCCGGATCGATTTCACGGTACGTCCAGGCGAAGCGTTTTTCATCGAGTCGCGGCAGCACCGTGTCGAGGAATGGATCACGGCCATCGACCATCGCCACGCCGGTATAGAGCAGCAGCGAACCACCGGGAGCCAGCCGATTTAGCGCTTGCTCGACGATCCGTAGTGACAGTCCCGCGCCGAGTGTTCCGCCACCGTGGCGATAGGCGCGCTCCGCCGGATCCGCCATGTACGGCGGGTTGGCGACGATCAGATCGAACTCGCCGTCGACGCCTTGCAACAGATCACTGGCGTGAACTTCAACGTTGGCGACTTCCGCCAGCGCCGCGTTAATTGCAGTCAGGCGCAGCGCGGCGGGGTTGATATCCAGCGCCAGGACTTGCGCCTCGCGACGGGCTCGGGCGATCACGATCGCACCGACGCCCGCGCCACAACCGATGTCGACCGCGCGATGGATCGGGGCGAAGTTCTGTTGCAGATGAGCGTGGATCATCTGGGCGAAACGGTAGGTGTCGGGGCCGAAGAACACCGAATCCGCCGCGTCGGTCGGGAACGCCGAATGCACGAACAACAGATCATCCAGGCTCGACCAGCGCACGCGACTTTTCAGTTGGCCTTCGTAGGTGTCGATGACTTGCGCCTCCTGTAACTGGCGCTGTTCGTCGGCGGACAACAATCCGGGTTCGAACGGCCGCGACCAGCCAAACACATCACGCAGGCTGTCAGCCATTTGCCCTTCGTCGCGCTGATTAACGCGCTGATGCGTCAGCGGCGTCGGGGTGATGAAACGGTAGCCATCGGCCTGAAGGCGCCGGCCCAGTTGCAGCAGCGCCAGATCATGGCTGCTGAATTGTTCTTCCTGACTCATTGAAAATTTCCTTACGGCTGGCGTGACTTGAGTTCGATGAATCGTCGGGTGGCGAGCAACCCGGCCGGGTGTGCATGGCGATCCGGGGCGAGCCACGGAATCAGCGTCGCGATTTGCGTGAGACCGTCCTGACCTTGCAACGCCGCGTTCAATTGCTGCACATCGGGATCCTGCTCGGGCACCGCGAACGATGCCGCCGTTTGAGGCCGACGCCGAGCGACTTTCGGCTTTTCCGAAGATTTCCAATCGCCGGCAATCCAGTCATGCACCAGTTGTTTTTCATAGGCGTTGAACACGCCGAACATCGCCGCACCGTCACCCGCGATCAGTTGCCAAAAGCGGCTGTTCTGTGGGTCTTCGTTGCGTTTGATCCAGCCTATGTCCTGCAGCGCTTGCATGAAGCCGGGCAGTTGCTCAGGCGTCGACAGCCATTGATTGACGGTCTGGCCTTCAAAGCGGCAGTAGTCGGAATGCATGTGCTGGCCGAACGGCCGCTTGCGCTCAAGCATCGCCAACAATTCACGCTCAAGGTCGAAGCCTTCGATGATCGCGCGACTGCCCTGCCCCAGATCATTAAGGCGATAACCGAGCGATACACGACGCAGAAAATCGGCGCGATCAGCCTCCAGTGGCAACAGGTCGAGCACCGCCTGCACGGCTTTTTGCGCATGGCCGGTGCTGGCGTTGTCGATGGTCACGTGCAAAGTGAAATAGTAGGGATCGATGCCCAGCTCGCTGAGTTCGTAACTAGTGATCAGCAGGTGCAATGGCAGCTGCTCGTAACCCAGGTTGTAGCCGATCACTTCTGGCAAGCAATCGGCACCGGCGATGCCAAGCGCCAGTTGCAACGCGCCTTGCAGGTAGTGTTCATCGGCGATTGCGGCGCTGTCCTGCAAGTCGTGTTCGGCAAGGAGTTTGCGGTAGATCACCACATGGTTTTGCGCGGGGTTGCCGTCGCCGAGTTCTTCCAGATAGGTGGTGAGCAAACCGGCGAAACGCGGATCCTGCCACTGCGCCAGCAAGCCATACAACCACGCGCCGTCGACCAGTTTGGTCGGCGCCACTGCTTGCAGAAAGTACAGCGCCTGCGCCTTGCAGGTGAAAAATTGCCGAGCCCCGCCGGCTTTACGTTGTTGCAGATATTCGGCGTATTGCTGCGCGACATCGGTGCAATGTTCGGCCACCCAGGCGTGCCACGTCGTCGGGTCTTGCGGCAGGGTATCCGGGAGTTGCCCGGCGTTTTGCAGTTGCTCGTGCAGGAATGACTGCGCCAACGCCTGCGGATTTTCATCCTTGAGCAACGCGTCATAAATGCAGCGGATATTCCCGGCAGGATTGATCGCCTGCGGCTGGGCAGGCGTGGAATGCAGGCGTGTCAGGACGGTCATGGCAGTTTTCTCGGTCGATTGGCAGGACGCTGTTCACGCGCCTCTACAGCAGCAGAGGCGTCGCGCCTGTGAAAAATTCAATCGACGTGAAAATTGCCCGGACGGACGGCCCCTTCGAGGCGTTTGCAGCCAATGAATCTCCTGCGACATCTGAAACTTCTGAAGCTCCTGAAACTCCTGAAACTCCTGAAACTGATGAAATCCCCTGTAGGAGCTGCCGAAGGCTGCGATCTTTTGATTTTGTTTTTTAAGATCAAAAGATCGCAGCCTTCGGCAGCTCCTACATGGGCAAACATCGTATTACGGGATTAGATCGTGTAATGGGGTTACATCGTGCAACGGGTTGGATTCGCGTTTGGGCGAGGGATGGCTAGGGTTCAAAGACGATGATTTTTGGAGGGCAAAGGAATGCCTGTTGCGGCAAAAGGATGTGGATTGAGGAAGGGGCGGTATTCGGAAGGTGGGCGAGTTTATCTGCTGACGGTGGTGGTAGATCAGAGATTTCCCGTTTTTGGCGATTTTCAGCTGGGTCGGCTACTGGTTCAACAGTTACGTTTTGCAGAAGAATCGGGATCGGTTCAATCACTGGCATGGGTCATCATGCCGGATCACTTGCATTGGCTGGTTGAGCTGAAACAAGATTCATTGGCGCAACTGATGTGCCGCGTCAAATCGCGGAGTTGTCGGTCGATCAATCTCAGGCGTGGCAGTCATGGAAGGTTGTGGCAGCGCGGGTATTACGATCGGGCATTGCGGCGGGATGAGGATTTGAAAGCGGCTGCGCGGTATATCGTGATGAACCCTTTGCGGGCCGGGTTGGTTGCGCGGTTGGGGGATTATCCGTTGTGGGATGCGGTTTGGGTTTGAAAATCCAGATCAAAAGATCGCAGCCTTCGGCAGCTCCTACAGGGACAAATACACCCAATGTGCTGCGATCTTTTGACGTTGGCTTACGCCTGCCCTTTGGCCTGTTGCTCGAGATGCACCTGCAAATCCGGATCGATCTGCAACGCTGCTGCCAGTTCATCCAGATAGCTGCGTTCGGCATCCTGCTGGTCATCCACGAGCAATACGCTGGACAAATACATTTCGGCCGCGATGGCGGGGTCGCCGTTTGCCGATTGCGCGACTTCACTGGCGTCCAGCGGTTTGGCGACTTCGGCGTCGAGCCATTGCTGCAATTGCGGATCGTCGGTGTGCTTGCCGATTTCTGCGCTGATCAAGTGTTTTTCCGACTCGTCTATGCGCCCGTCGGCCTTGGCCGCTGCGATCAAGGCGCGCAGCACTGCGTGGCTGTGTTCTTCGACGTCCGGGCCCGCGAGCAGGTTGGCCGTTTGTGGAATCTGTTGTGGCGCCGTGCTGGCCTGGCTGCGTTGCCAGGCTTGATACGCCTGGTACGCCATCATCCCCAGCGACGCCAGTGCCGCGTAATTGGTGCCGCCGCCGGAACGACTTTGCGTGCCGCCACCGCCGCCCAGCGCGCCACCCAAGGCGCCGCCCAACCCACCACCGCCAGCCGAACCGCCGCCGAGCAATCCACCGAGCAAACCGCCCAGTCCGCCTAGACCACCGGCAGACCCGCCGCCGCTCGCCGCGCCCGAGCCGCCACCAAGCAGACCACCCAGCAAGCCCCCGAGCCCGCCCAGACCGCCACCGGCCGAGGCGTTACTTTGTTGTCCCGCCGAGGCCTGGCCTCGCAGCAGTTGTTCGAGTAAATCAGTGGTGTTCATGGCGTCATCCTCAGACATTGGCAGTGACTGCGTCTGGCAACTCTAGACCCCTGCGGCCATTGCGCCAGCACCGTTTGGCCGACACTCAAGGCCCCGGCGGGTTTGCCCGGGAATTTTTCCATCGGCCAGCTAAGATTCAAGGGTGGTGAACCTTATCCCGGCCAGACCGGTCGATAGCTGCAACCCCGACCCGGTTTGCCGGCGCCCTTGCCACTCAAGGGTGATACCCGGCTTGCTTCACTTTCTGGAGAACGCCCCCGTGATATCGACCGTACACATCGCCAGGCTCAAAGCATGGGGCGCCCATGGTTTTACCGCGACCGGCGTGGTCACTGCTTTTCTTGCCACCCTCGCCCTGCTGGAAAACCAGCCGACCCATTGCCTGATGTGGCTGGGCGTGGCGCTGATCGTCGACGGCCTCGACGGCGCCCTCGCGCGCAAGGTCAATGTGCAATCGGTGCTGCCGAGTTTCGACGGTTCGATCCTCGATTTGGTGATCGATTACCTGACCTACGTATTTATTCCGGCACTGTTTATCTATCGCTATATTCCGCTGCCGGATTACACCCTGCTGCTGACCGTGTCGCTGATTCTGGTGTCGTCGTTGTTCTGCTTCTGCAACGTCAATATGAAGAGCAAAGACAACTACTTTGTCGGGTTTCCGGCGGCGTGGAATGTGGTGGCGCTGTGTTTGTACATCATCGGCCCGGGGCCTTGGATCACGTTTTTGACGGTGATCGGGCTGGCGCTGTTGACGGTGACTCGGATGAAGTTTTTGCATCCATTCCGCGTGCGCCGGTTTATGCCGATCAACATTGCGGTGACGGCGATCTGGCTGCTGTGCAGCTTGTCGCTGGTGCTCAATCACCCGGTGATCAACCCGTTGGTGATGGGGTTATGGTTGCTGATGTCGGCTTACTTTCTGGGGATCTGCATCTGGCGCACGGCGCTGGAATGGTTTGATCGGGCGCATCAGAAGTAGGCCCACCACAATCTCATTGTAGGAGTGAGCCTGCTCGCGATAGCGGTCTGTCAGCCGATACATGTTTCATAGACAGACCGCTATCGCGAGCAGGCTCACTCCTACAGGGGATCTCCACTAGCGTTTGCTGATCACCACCTCCAGATACTCACTCGGCACCACCAGCGAACCCTCTCCTGCTCGATTCATACGATTGAGCAAATCCGCCAGATCACTTTCCAGCGCCTGCCCACTCTCCGGCGGCAGCGCGGCGAACGCTTTGTGCACCGGCCCGTACCAATGGCGGAAGATATCGATGAAGTGCGCCGCCGAGCGATAGCGGAAATTGAACTCGCGGCGTGTTACCTGCACGACAAAATCATGATCATCGAAATGCTCATGCAGCCAAGCTTCCGTGCCCCAGTTCGACGGTGGCTGGGCGATCGCCGGGGGCGGCAGATGCCGGCCGAGGGTTTTGAACATCTGGCCGACGAAACCTTCCGGCGTCCAGTTGGCCAGGCCGATCCGTCCACCTCGGCGACAGACCCGACCCAGCTCAGCGGCCGCTTTGTCCTGATCCGGAGCAAACATCACGCCGAACGTCGACAGCACCGCGTCGTAACTCTCATCTTCGAACGGCAGATCCTCGGCGTCGGCGACTTGAAAAGTCACGTCAAGATGTTCGGCGCGCGCCCGATCCTGTCCACGTTCCAGCAGCGCTGCGACGTAATCGGTGGACGTCACCAATGCGCCCCGCCGCGCCGCTGCCAGCGTGGCATTGCCGTTGCCGGCCGCGACGTCCAGCACCTCTTCATCGCAACGCAGATCACAGGCTTCGGCGAGGTTTTCACCGACGATTTGCAGGGTGGTGCCGATCACAGCGTAATCGCCACTGGCCCAGGCGACCTTCTGGCGTTCTTTCAAGGCAGTCAGATCAATCGGTGCAGTCATGAATTCGAGCTCCGCTGCGTTCTTGTTATGGACATAGAAAACCGGGCCGGCAGTGACCCCGCTCAATCACTATCGCGCCGCGTCTGCCTGGCGTCCCGGCCAATCGTCCGGCAACCCGTCAAAACCGCTGCTTTGCCGATGAATGGTGGAAATCTGTAAAGCCGCTGCAACAGCCTCGGGATTGCCAGCGGCGGTGGATTGGTTTTTGATGCACGACCGCCTCTGGAACGGACTCGACCGATGTCACTGCAAATCGATTGGCTCGCACATCACATGCAACACAGCGACCGCTATGCCGAATGGATTCATCAGCAATTTCACTACGAATATGCGCAACAACCACTGGCCGATTGGCAGCGTGAATTTGCTCAAGGGCAAAGCAACGGTGAATGGTCGTGCCTGATTGCTCTGGACGGCGAACGTCTGATCGGCGGCGCAGCGTTGGCCCGCGATGATCTGGCCCATCGGCCGGATCTTGGCCCGTGGCTGGCCTGCGTGTTCGTCAGCCCCGAGGCGCGCGGGCAAGGCTTGGCGGAGCGTTTGATTGACGGGATTTGTCAGGAGGCGAAGGACTGCGGGTTTGCGCGCTTGTACCTGCACACGCAATCCAAGCAGGACTACTACGCCAAACGCGGCTGGCAAGTGATGGAACGCTTCCGCGCGTGGGACAGTGAACACGCGCTGATGGCCCGCGACCTCTAATACACACCCCTTGCCCTGTAGGAGCTGACGAGTGAAACGAGGCTGCGATCTTTTGATCTTAAAAATCAGCATCAAAATCAAAAGATCGCAGCCTCGTTTCACTCGACAGCTCCTACACTCATTTATACCCAGTCGAGGGGGCCGCAGGGCGCAGCGAACGCCCTGCCCGAATCCCCGACCACCGCCCGGTGGCGCATGCCTCGACCGTCAACGCCGCCGGACTGTGATCCTGTTTCAGGAGCACACACAATGGACGAGGCCCGACTCAACGACTTCATGGGCAAACTGGTCAACGACATGGGCGGCGCGGCGATGCTGGCCAATGTCATCGTCGGCGAAGAGCTCGGGCTGTACCGGGCGATGGCCGACAGCCAACCAATCAGCCCCGAAGCCCTCGCCGCAAAAACCACCTGCAACCCGCGTCTGGTGCGCGAATGGCTCAGCGCCCACGCGGCGTCCGGCTACATGGAGCACCTCGACGGCCAATTCCGCTTGCCGGAAGAACAGGCACTGGCGCTGGCCGTAGAAGATTCGCCGGTATACGTCGCCGGCGGACTGGGCGTGTTGGCATCGTTTTTCCACGATAAAGACAAACTGGTCAAAGCCATGCGCGGCAACGGCGCCCTGCCGTGGGGCGATCACCATCCGTGCATGTTCACCGGCACCGAGCGCTTCTTCCGGCCTGGTTATAAAGGTCACTTGATTGCCGAGTGGTTGCCGGCGCTGGACGGCGTGGTCGCCAAACTGGAGGCCGGCGCCAAAGTCGCTGATGTCGGCTGCGGTCACGGCGCCTCGACGGTGATCATGGCGCAGGCGTTTCCCAATTCGCGTTTCGTCGGTTTCGACTACCACGCGCCGTCGATCACCGTCGCCACTCAGCGCGCTGAAGAAGGTGGCGTCAGCAGTCGGGCGACGTTTTTTCAGGGCACCGCGAAAAGTTACCCGGGCGATGACTATGACCTGATCTGCTATTTCGACTGCCTGCACGACATGGGCGACCCGGTCGGTGCTGCGCGGCATGCCTACGATTCGTTGAAGGATGACGGCACGGTGCTGCTGGTCGAGCCGTTCGCCAACGATACGCTGGACGACAACATCAACCCGGTCGGGCGGTTGTTTTACGCGGCGTCGACGTTTATTTGCACGCCGAATTCGTTGTCGCAGGAGGTGGGTTTGGGTCTCGGTGCGCAGGCTGGGGAATTGCGTTTGCGAAAGGTGTTTACCGAGGCAGGTTTCAAGCATTTTCGCCGCGCCACACAGACACCGTTCAACCTGATACTGGAGGCGCGTAAATAACCCAGCCAGAAAAGTCAGTGCTAACCTGCATGTCATCCTCCAGCCTTCGGAGCGCTTGCCATGCTCGACAGCCCGACCCGCGAACACCTCGACACGCTGCAACAGGCGATGGCCGATGGCGATTTTCTGGTGCTGACCGGCGCCGGCATCAGCACGCCCTCGGGGATCCCCGATTACCGCGACAGCGACGGTGTGCGCCGGGGCCGGCAGCCGATGATGTATCAGGAGTTCCTTGCTGCGCCGGAATCACGCCGCCGCTACTGGGCGCGGGCGATGCTGGGTTGGCCGCGAGTGCGCCAGGCGCGGCCGAATCCTGCGCATGAGGCCTTGGCCACGTTGCAGAGCCACGGGCGAATCAGCGGACTGATCACGCAAAACGTCGACACCCTGCACGATCAGGCCGGCAGTCACGATGTCATCGAACTGCACGGCAGCCTGCACCGAGTGTTGTGTCTGGATTGCGCCCAGCGCAGCGAACGCGATGCCATTCAGCAGGTGATGGAAGCGCAGAACCCGTACCTGGCAGGCGTCGATGCGGTACAGGCACCCGATGGCGACACCCTGCTCGACCCTGCGTTCGAAGCACGCTTTCAATCGCCGCGCTGCCCGCATTGCGACAGCGAACGGCTGAAACCGGATGTGGTGTTTTTCGGCGAAAACGTCGCGGCCCATACGGCGGCACGGGCGATGGCCGCAGCGGAAAGTGCTGCGGGTTTGTTGGTGGTGGGGTCGTCGTTGATGGCGTATTCGGCGTTTCGCTTGTGCCGGGTGATCGCGGATCGGGGCAAGCCGTTGATTGCGATTAACCTGGGCAAAACGCGGGCGGATGATTTGCTCGATCTGAAAATCGAAGCGTCTTGCGAACAGATTTTGCCCCTGCTGACACAAAACCTGACTCCCTGAGCATCCCTATCCCCTGTAGGAGTGAGCCTGCTCGCGATAGCGGTGTGTCAGGCACCCTAGATGCTGACTGTTAAACAGCAATCGCGAGCAGGCTCACTCCTACAGGGAGTTGGGGCGATCAGGGAGACAGGCGCGCCGCGAGGTTTTCCTGTTGGAGAATATCGAACAACGCCTGCGCCGCCGCCGAGCGTTCATTCCCCGGTTCCGTCAGCACACCAATCGCCCGCTCCACTGAATCAATCAACGTCAGGCAATGCGCACCCAGTTCCTGCATCTGCTCGGCACACAACGCCGGCACCGCGCTCACCCCCAACCCACTGGCCACCATGCGTCCCACCGTCGCCAGTTGATGACTCTCAAACTCCACCGGCAATTTCATCCCGCGCGCCTGCAAGTGTTCTTCAAGCATCACTCGCACCGTCGACGGCCGCTGCAAGGTAATGAACGGCTCCTGCAACAACGTCTGCCAGTCAATCTCGGTACGCCCGGCCAGCGGCGAATCCTTCGGTACTACGGCGACGAAGCGATCCATATACAGAGGCGTGAACGTCATCGAGGTGTTCTGCATCGGCTCGAACGCCACGCCCAACTCGACCTGACGATCGCGCACCATCTCCAGCACTTGCTCGTTGATCACGTCGTTGACCGTGACGTTGACGTTCGGATAGCGCGCACGAAAGGTCTTGAGGATCGGCGGCAGCAAGTTGCCGGCAAACGACGGCATCGCCGCCAGCGTCACGCGCCCGCGTTGCAGGCTGAAGCGCTGGCGCATTTCGTCTTCGGCGTTGTCCCAGTCGGCGATCAGCCGTCGCGCCAGTGGCAGCAGCGATTCACCCTCCGGGGTCAGCGCGACGTTGCGTGTGTTGCGGCTGAACAGGCGCCCGCCCAAACCTTCTTCCAAGGCCTTGATGGTCAGGCTCAACGCCGATTGCGACAGGTGCAGCCGCTCGCAGGCCACGGCGAAACTGAGGCTCTGCGCCACCGCGAGAAAGGCGCGGATCTGCTTAATGGTCATAATAAAACCTCTGAGCATGAAACCCGGTCATGTAGGAGCTTCCGCAGGCTGCGATCTTTTGATGTTGATTTTTTAAGATCAAAAGATCGCAGCCTTCGGCAGCTCCTACAGGTCATCATCCATTTCGGTGATTTCGGCGATTTCGGCGATTTCGGCGATTTCGGCGATTTCGGCGATTTCGGCGATTTCGGCGATTTCGGCGATTTCGGCGATTTCGGTGATTTCGGTGATTTCGGTGATTTCGGTGATTTCGGTGATTATTGAGCTTTATCAATCAATCAACTTTAAAAATCAACTTAACAAATATATCCCCCAGCGCGACACTCCAACCATTCGGCTAGCCAGCCGCCCGCAAATAATAAAAGAGGTGCATATGGCAGGTTTCGACAAGCGCGTGAGTTCTTACGAGGAAGCCCTGGCCGGGCTTGAGGACGGCATGACCGTCATCGCCGGCGGCTTTGGTCTGTGCGGCATTCCGGAAAACCTGATCGCCGAGATCAAACGCAAGGGCACCCGCGACCTCACCGTCGTTTCCAACAACTGCGGCGTCGACGGTTTCGGCCTCGGCGTGCTGCTCACCGATCGCCAGATCAGCAAAGTCATCGCCTCCTACGTCGGCGAAAACAAACTCTTCGAAGAGCAACTGCTCAAAGGCGAAATCGAAGTCATCCTGACCCCGCAAGGCACCCTCGCTGAAAAAATGCGCGCGGGCGGCGCCGGCATTCCGGCTTTCTTCACCGCCACCGGCGTCGGCACTCCAGTTGCCGATGGCAAGGAAGTGCGTGAATTCAAGGGCCGCAAGTACCTGATGGAAGAATCCATCACCGGCGACTTCGCCATCGTCAAAGGCTGGAAAGCCGACCATTTCGGTAACGTCGTTTACCGTCACACCGCGCAGAACTTCAACCCGCTGGCCGCCACCGCCGGCAAAATCACTGTGGTCGAAGTCGAGGAAATCGTCGAACCCGGCGAGCTGGATCCGACGCAGATTCACACCCCGGGCATCTACGTCGATCGGGTCATTTGCGGCACGTTCGAAAAACGCATCGAACAGCGCACCATCCGCAAATAATTCAGGCTGACGGAGAATAAAAACATGGCACTTTCCCGCGAACAAATGGCTCAGCGCGTCGCCCGCGAAATGCAGGACGGCTTCTACGTGAACCTCGGCATCGGCATTCCGACCCTGGTCGCCAACTACATTCCTGAAGGCATGGAAGTCATGCTGCAATCGGAAAACGGCCTGCTCGGCATGGGCCCGTTTCCGACTGAAGAAACCATCGATGCCGACATGATCAACGCCGGCAAACAGACCGTGACGGCACGCATCGGCGCGTCGATTTTCAACTCCGCCGAATCCTTCGCGATGATCCGCGGTGGCCACGTCGACCTGACCGTGCTCGGCGCGTTCGAAGTCGACGTCGAAGGCAACATCGCGTCGTGGATGATCCCTGGCAAACTGGTCAAGGGCATGGGCGGCGCGATGGATTTGGTGGCGGGTGCCGACAACATCATCGTGATCATGACCCACGCCTCCAAGGACGGTGAGTCCAAGCTGCTGTCCAAATGCAGCCTGCCGCTGACCGGCGCCGGTTGCATCAAGCGTGTGCTGACCGACCTCGCCTATCTGGAAATCGAAAATGGCGCTTTTGTCCTCAAGGAACGCGCACCTGGCGTCAGCGTCGAGGAAATCGTCGCCAAAACCGCTGGTAAACTGATCGTCCCGGATCACGTACCGGAAATGCAGTTCGCTGCCGAGTGAGGAATTCGAAAATGCAAGACGTCGTCATTGTTGCCGCCACGCGTACCGCGATCGGCAGTTTTCAGGGTGCCCTGGCCAGCGTTTCTGCGGTGGATCTGGGCGCGGCGGTGATCCGCCAGTTGCTCGAACAAACCGGTCTGGACGGTGCGCAGGTTGATGAAGTGATCATGGGCCAGGTGTTGACCGCCGGCGCAGGTCAAAACCCCGCGCGTCAGTCGGCGATCAAGGCTGGCCTGCCACACGCGGTACCGGCGCTGACCCTGAACAAAGTCTGTGGCTCGGGCCTCAAGGCCCTGCACCTCGGCGCGCAAGCAATCCGTTGCGGCGACGCGGACGTGATCATCGCCGGCGGCCAGGAAAACATGAGCCTGTCCAACTATGTAATGCCGGGCGCCCGCACCGGTCTGCGCATGGGCCACGCGCAAATCGTCGACACCATGATCAGCGATGGTCTGTGGGATGCGTTCAACGATTACCACATGGGCATCACGGCCGAGAACCTCGTCGACAAGTACGAGATCAGCCGCGAGCAGCAAGACGCCTTCGCTGCCGCGTCTCAGCAGAAAGCTGCCGCTGCCATCGAGGCCGGCCGCTTTGTCGATGAAATCACGCCAATCCTGATTCCGCAGCGCAAAGGCGATCCGCTGGCGTTCAAGGTCGACGAGCAGCCACGCGGCGACACCACCGCTGAATCGCTGGCGAAACTGCGTCCGGCATTCAAAAAGGACGGCAGTGTCACCGCCGGCAACGCTTCGTCGTTGAACGACGGCGCGGCGGCAGTGATTTTGATGAGCGCGGAAAAAGCCAAAGCCTTGGGTTTGCCAGTACTGGCGAAAATCGCTGCTTACGCCAACGCCGGCGTTGACCCGGCGATCATGGGCATCGGCCCGGTGTCGGCAACCCGCCGCTGCCTGGACAAGGCTGGCTGGAACATCGACCAGCTCGACCTGATCGAGGCCAACGAAGCCTTCGCTGCACAATCGCTGGCGGTGGCCAAGGATCTGCAATGGGATCTGAGCAAGGTCAACGTCAACGGCGGCGCCATTGCGCTGGGCCACCCGATCGGCGCATCGGGCTGCCGTGTGCTGGTGACGCTGCTGCATGAAATGATCAAGCGTGATGCGAAAAAGGGTCTGGCGACCTTGTGCATTGGCGGCGGTCAAGGCGTGGCGCTGGCGCTGGAACGCGTGTAAGCAAGAGTTCAACGGCAGGCGGCGGATCCACGACATCCGTTGGTTGCTGGCAACAAAAACCCGGTGCAGCGTTGGTTGCACCGGGTCTTTTTTTGTCTGTTCGAAATGTTTGTTGAATGTTTTGACGCCATCGCGAGCAGGCTCACTCCTACAAGGGATTTGTGAACCCGATCCTGTAGGAGTGAGCCTGCTCGCGATGAGGCCAGCCCTGACACCACAAAACCTCAGCCAGCCAATTGCAGAATCAACCAGGCATTCGCCCCACTGATCACCGCAAACAACCCCCACGCCAACACCCGCGTCGGCCACCGATTCACAAACGGCCCCATCAGCTGTTTGTCATTGGTCATGCGAATCAGCGGATACAGCGCAAACGGCAGCTGCAAACTCAGCACCACCTGACTCATCACCAACAGTTTCCCCACCGCGTTATCGCCCATCAACCACACGCCGATAAACGCCGGAATCAGCGCCAGCCCGCGCGTGATCAAGCGCCGCTGCCAGCACGGAATCCGCAGATTGAGATAGCCCTCCATGATCACCTGCCCGGCGATGGTGCCGGTAAAGGTCGAACTCTGCCCCGACGCCAGCAGCGCCACGCCGAATAACACGCTGGCCAGCGCGCCACCGACCAGCGGGTCGAGCAAGTGATAGGCGTCCTGAATGTCGACCACGTCGGTATGTCCCGACTGGTGAAACGCCGCTGCCGCGAGAATCAGAATCGCCGCATTGACCAGCAACGCCAGCGCCAGCGAGCCGATGGTGTCGATGCGCGCCAGTTTCACCGCGTCCTGCTTGCTCGCCAGATCCTTGCCGATCATCCGCGTCTGCACGATCGAGGTGTGCAGGTAGAGGTTATGCGGCATCACCGTCGCACCGAGAATGCCGATTGCCAGGTACAGCGGCGCCGCGTCGCTGATCGCCGACAGCGAAGGTTTGAAACCTTGGAAGACGTCTGGCCAGTACGGTTTGATCAGCACCAGTTCAACGAAGAAACACACGCCGATAGTCGCGACCAGCACCAGCATGATCGCTTCCAGTCGGCGAAATCCACGGTTCTGCAGGGCCAGCACCAGCAGCGTGTCGAACGCGGTCAGGGCGATGCCGAAGGTCAGCGAACAACCGAGCAACAGGTGAAACGCCAGTGCGCATCCGAGCACTTCGGCGAGGTCGGTGGCGATGATAGAAATCTCCGCCAATATCCACTGCAAGCGTGCGGTCGGCGTGCTGTAGCGTTCGCGGGACAATTGCGCCAGATCGCGGCCGGTGGCGATGCCGAGGCGCGAACACAGGCATTGCACCACCATGCCCGCCAGACTCGCCAGCAACACCACGAACAACAGGCTGTAGCCGAAGCGCGAACCGGCCTCGATGGCCGTCGCCCAGTTGCCCGGATCCATGTAGCCGATCGACACCAATAGACCGGGGCCGGCGAAACGCAGTACGCGTTTGAAGAACGCTGCATTGGGATCAACCGCGACGCTGCCGGCCACTTCCGGCGGGCAAAACGGCGCGGTGGCGATTTTGGGCACACTGAATTTCACGCACACATCCAGAAACAAGTCGGAAAGACGCAGCTTAGACGTTTCAGCGGTTACGTTGAAGATCAAAAGATCGCACCTGTAGGAGCTGCCGCAGGCTGCGATCTTTTGATCTTCATCGACCCACGCCCAACAACTGCTCGCGCAATTCGGGACTGCGTGTGCGCGGATCCAGCCAGATGTCGAAAAACGCCCGGGCGAACTGCGGATCATCGACCTCATGCTGCAACTGTTGCCCGACAAAAAACCGTGCGCCCTGCCCCGGCAGATAAACGCCAGTAATGCGCGTACCGGCCTGCACATCGACGAAGGATTGCTGCATCTGAATCTGCCAACCGGCCAGCTGTGCAGGGCTGACGCTGGGCCCTCCGAGGCGTTTGATTTCGTCGACACTGGCCTTGACCAGATCATCGCGAGAAATGGTGCGGCGGTAGATCAGTTCCAGCGCGAAGGGCTGACCGTCCGCCAGCGGTCGCGCGGCACTCCACAATCGCGCGTTGTAGACATCGAAACCGAACACACTGAAATCACCGGTGCCGATGATTTGCGCACCGGGCACGGCGTCCTGCCAATTGGCCCAGGTCGGCGTGAGCAACAAGGCCCACAAGCCTATGCCGCAGCATCCACGTAACACCTTCGGTGTCCTGTTCATCGCGGCATCGACTCCGGCAAGCCCTGATAACCAGAGCATAGTCGGCTATCCGCTCAAGCACTTTGTATACAATTTTTGTACAACGATGCAGCAATCCGCGTTCGTCGATGCTAACGTGAGCGTCTCTCACTCGACGGAGCCACCTGCGTGCTGATCCTCAAACTGCTGCTGATTCCCGGTTTTCTCTTGCTGATCTCGCTGGCCGGCAAGCGTTGGGGGCCGAGCGTGGCCGGGTGGCTGTCGGGGTTGCCGGTGGTGGTCGGGCCGATTCTGTTTTTCCTCGCCATCGAACAGGGGCCGCAATTTGCCGCGCATTCGGCGGTGGCGGCGTTGTCGGCGATGTTCGCGATGATCGCTTTCTGCATTACCTATGCGCAGGTCGCGCAACGGGCGAACTGGCCATGGGCGCTGGCGATATCGATGACGGTCTGGGCTGTGTTGGCGCTGGTGCTGTCGCTGATTCCACCGTCGCTGCCGTTTTCGGTGGTGGCGGCGGCGGTTGCCCTGCTCGCCTCACCTTATTTGTTTCCTGACGCGCAGCCTGTGCTGAACGGTACGGCACCGAAGTCAGACAAGTTGATCTGGCGGATGATTGCCGGCGCGGCGTTGACGCTGGTGGTGACGATGCTTGCCAGCACCGTCGGTGAACGCTGGAGCGGTTTGCTCGCGGTGTTCCCGGTGCTCGGCAGTGTGATGGCGGTATTTTCCCAGCAGACGCGCGGGCCGGCGTTTACAGCGGCGTTGCTGCGCGCGACGGCGACGGGGATGTATTCGTTTTCGGCGTTTTGTCTGGTGTCGGCGCTGACGTTGCCGAGCATGGGCTTGAGTGGGTTTGCGGTGGGTGTGGCGGTTTCAGTGGCGATGTTGGGGGTGACCCGTAAATTGCTCGCAAAACCCGTTTCGACAAAACAACCCCAGACACAACGCTGACTGTGGCGAGGGAGCTTGCTCCCGCTGGCGTGCGCAGCGCGCCCATCTTTTTTACGACTGCTACGCAGCCGAGCGGGAGCAAGCTCCCTCGCCACAGGTGCATTGCCATCTCAAAACCATGTTCAGACGAGCCGGGCTGGAGTGCCAGGCCTCTGCATGGGATGATCGCCCGCCTAAGCGCGACCATCCCTTGGAGATTCGAATGTCACTGTTGAGCAAAAAAGCCGTTGTCCTTTTATTCGCGGCAGTCGCCGGCCTCGGCGCCATCAACGCTCAAGCGGCCAAGGCCAAAGAAACCGCCAGCGCCGAGAAAGTCTCGATGCTCGACGGCAAGTTCAGCTTCGTCCTGCCCAAAGGCTTCGTGGCCGACCCGTTGCCGACCAGCCCGACGGGCGCCAAGGGCACGATGTACACCAACCAGACGACGAAAACCGTGGTCATCGCCGCCGAAAACCTGATTCCCGAAGGCAACAACGTCAAGGACAACGACAGCGCGTTCCTCGACGGCACCGTGTCGGACTTCATCGACGCTCAGCGTAAGGCGCTGCCGGACTTCAACAAGCTCAGCGAGAAAAGTCTGACGCAGAAAGGCTCCGGCCTTGGCCTGCGTCAGGTCGACAGCACCGCCACTCAGGGCGGCGGCCAAACCCTCAACACCACGTTGATGGCCGGCTCCAGCACGCACATGGCGCTGGTTCAGGTAATTTCCCGGGTCAGCGACAAGGCCGGCCACGACAAGCTGATCAAAACCATCCTCAAGGATTGAGCTGCTGCAACCAGCCATTCAGATCCCGCAGTTCGGCCGCACTGATGCTGTGGCCAACGCCGGGATAGGCATGGAATTGCGGTTTGTAGTCGAGCTTCTCCAGCATGGCTTTGGCTTCGGTGCCGTCGTGATACGGCACACGATCATCGGCGGTACCGTGGCCGATGAAGATACTCAGCGGCAGCGGTTGTTGTTCGGCCTTCAGCTCGGTTTTTAACACCGGCAACAAGCGCCCGCTCAACGCGGCGATACCGCCAACAGCTGCCGGCGGTCGCAAGCCCACTTCGTAAGTCATCATCGCGCCCTGACTGAAACCGATCAGGTACACCTTGTCCGGGGTGGTGTGATATTTCTTCGCCGCTTGCGCGACAAAATCCCGCAGTTTCTGGCCGCTGACCTTCAGATCATCGGTCTCGCCGTTGTAGGCACCTTCGCCTTTCTTGCGAAACCATTGATAACGTCCTTCGCCCAACGACAACGGTGCCTGCACTGACAGGTAGTTGTATTGCGCTGGCAGCTGGAATTTCATGCCGATCAGATCAGCTTCGTTACTGCCGTAACCGTGCAGGAAAATCACCAGCGGACGCGGCTCGGCGTCAGCGTGAACCTGTTCGATGTACTTGAGCGGCAGATCGGATTGCAGCGTGGTTTGAGCCTGAACGGCGGTGGACGCCAGCAGGGTCAACAGAGCAAACGCCTTCAACATAGAGCCTTCCTTCACAGAGTGTCGGGTTCGGGGGTGAGCCTAACATTCCTCGGTGAGGATCCAAATGCAGTAGTGTTGCTGATGGCGCCTTCGCGAGCAGGCTCACTCCTACAGGGGGGACGCATTCCAAATGTAGGAGTGAGCCTGCTCGCGATGAGGCCAGAAGATTTACCGATGACCTTCAGTCGTTAGTCAATTTCCCGGTACGAAACGCTACCCGCCCCGCCACTTTCGCCTGCCATATCCCAGGCTCCGTATAACGCCCGCGATCAATCGCAAACAACACGCCACTGGTGCCGGCGCGGACGGTGGTCACGCGATCCTGCAACGGATCCACCACCTCAAACAGCGCATCGCCCTTCTCCACCCTTTCACCCGCATTGCGCAGGAAACTCACCACACCGTGATGCGGCGCGAACAGGTATTCGGTGCCTTCAAACGGCAGGCCTTCGCAACACTCGCTCGGCGCGGCCGGCCATTCGCCGCTGATGAACCCCTGCTCGGCAAGGAAACCCAGAATCGCCTCGCAATTGGTCTGGGCCTGGTCGACGCGAGTGTCGCCCATGCTGCCCAGCTCCAGCGTGGTCGCAAGGTTCGCAGCGGGAATCGCCGCGTCCGGGAAGGCCCGCGCCAAACGCAACCACGGCGTCGAACAGGATTCGTCAAACGAACTGCCGCCCGAGTCCTCACACAACAACGCTACGCCAGCCTTCAAACGAGCGGCCAGCGATTGCCACCGCGGCCAGTGTTGCGGCAACGCATAAAGGTGAATCGCCGCGTCGAAATCGCAGTGTAGATCGAGGGTGATGTCGGCATCGCAAGCGTGACGCAGCAGCAAGCGGTGCATCGCTTCCAGTTGCGAAGCCGGGGCTGGCAGCTCATCGAACACCTGAAGCATCGTCTGACGGATCAGCGCGACGTTGGCCTCGGCATCGGCGCCAAGACGCTCGCCGATCATCGCCGCGACCGGCGCGCTCAGTTCAACGAACGCGCGGTTGAAATTCTTGCCGCTGCCCAGCTCGAAGCGGCCCATGTGCGCGCCCTGCAGATGCTGGTCGAGCCCGATCGGGTTGGCCACCGGCACCAGTTCGATCACGCCTTGCAGGCGACCTTCTTGCTCAAGTTGGTTGAGACGTTGCTTGAGTTCCCACGCGGTGCGCATGCCCGGCAGTTCATCGGCGTGCAGGCTGGCCTGGATGTACACCTTGCGCGTGCCTGCGCCGTAGCGAAATACGCTGAGGGAGCGCTCGCTGCCCAAGTGGCTCCACGGCAGAACATGATCGATGCGTTGCATAGGAAAACTCCGATGTTTCTGTAGGAGCTGCCGCAGGCTGCGATCTTTTGATACTCAAAAACAAGATCAAAAGATCGCAGCCTGCGGCAGCTCCTACATTAGAAATGTGTGGTGCAGGATAAATCATGGGCGCAAAAAAAGTGGCCACCGCGCAAACGGGGCCACTTTTTTCTTACGGCGTATTAATGACCGTAAACATCAAAGTCGAAGTACTTGTCCTGGACTTTCTTGTATTCGCCATTGGCGCGGATTTCGGTGATGGCTTTGTTGAACTGCTCAGCCAGGGCGGTATCGCCCTTGCGCACGGCAATGCCAGCGCCGCCGCCGAAGTACTTGGCGTCTTCGTAGGTCGGGCCAACGAATTCAAAACCTTTGCCGGCGTCGGTTTTCAGGAAACCGTCGCTGAGGTTGACCGAGTCGGCCAGCATCGCGTCGAGACGACCAGAAACGATGTCGAGGTTGGCTTCCTGCTGCGAGCCGTAACGCACCAGGTCGATCCCGGCTGGCACCAGCACTTCAGTGGCGTAACGGTCATGGGTGCTGGCACGCAGCACGCCGACTTTCTTGCCTTTGAGCTCAGTTAGAGGGTCTTTGACACCGGAGCCTTCCTTCATCACGAAGCGGGCCGGGGTGTGGTAGTACTTGATGGTGAAATCGACGTTCTTCTTGCGGTCGTCGGTGATGGTCATCGACGACAGAATCGCGTCAATCTTCTTCACTTTCAGCGCCGGGATCAGGCCATCGAACTCTTGCTCGACCCACGTACATTTGACTTTCATCTGCGCGCACAGCGCATCGCCGATGTCCACGTCGAAACCGGTGAGTTTGCCGTCAGGGGTTTTCATCGAGAATGGCGGGTAACCGGCTTCGATACCGATGCGGATCGGTTTGGCGTCTTCGGCCACAGCGGTCAGGGACAACATCGACAGTGCCAGGGCACCGAACATCACTAGCTTCTTCATTTATAACTCCTGTGTGCGGAGGCTTTTATTGGCAGCTTTCGATTCAGCGTTCGGTCATGGCCATTTAGCAGCAAAAACCGAAGAGGCCGGCAGTCTATGGCGGCGCGCACAGGGTAAATTGTGTTTAAGCGACAAATACTTACAGAAGATCGGCGAGTCGATTGACCGAGGTCAAAGGCTGCGCCGTCGTGGTGCGGAGGCTGTAGGACAAGTCCTTTTTCAGAGCAGAAATCTCACAAATTCCCTGTAGGAGCTGCCGAAGGCTGCGATCTTTTGATCTGGTTTTTTTAGAAGCAGGATCAAAAGATCGCAGCCTTCGGCAGCTCCTACATTGGATGATTTAGCAGGCGCAGTTGATGGGGGTGTTGGCGGGGTGCGCCATGCTTAGTGCAAACCCTTCATCCAGCCAACCCGTCACGCCGCCGATCATTTCTTTGACCGGATAACCCAACGCCGCCAGTTTCACTGCGGCTTTATTGGCGCCGTTGCAATGCGGGCCGGCGCAATACACCACAAACAATGCGTTGCTCGGGTAGCTCGCCAACCCCTGAGCCGTCAGCAGCCGTGTCGGAATGTTGATCGCGCCCGGCACATGCCCGCGCTCAAAGGCCAGCGGCCCACGCACGTCGACCAGCACAAAATCGATCTCCCCCGCCTCCTGGCTGCTGAACACGTCGGAACAATCGGTTTCGAAGGTCAGACGGTTGCTGAAGTGCATCAAGGCAATCGCCGACGGGGCGGCAGGAATGTCGCGAACCAGGCTGGTCATGGGTATTGCTCCTACGTCTGATGGGGTGTGAACAGACTTTATCGAGCCGGCGCAAATCGCTACAGTGGCGCACAAGACACTCACCGGGAATTTTCCGCCAAATGCCTACTTCACCAGGACTAGTCGCGATTCTGGCCTACGACGGCCTCTGTACCTTCGAGTTCGGCATTGCCGTGGAGATTTTCGGACTGGCGCGGCCGGAGTTCGATTTCCCGTGGTACGAGCACGCGATTGCCGCCGTCGATCAAGGCCCGATGCGTGCAATGGGCGGGATTCAAGTGCTGGCCGATGGTGGCCTGGAACTGCTCGCCGAGGCGCGCACCATCATCATTCCCGGTTGGCGCGACCGCAATGCCGCGGTGCCGCCGGCCCTGATCGAGGCGTTGCGTCAGGCTCACGCACGCGGTGCGCGACTGCTGTCGATCTGTTCCGGCGTGTTTGTACTGGCGGCCACTCGCTTGCTCGATGGCCACGGCGCCACCACGCATTGGCGCTACACCACGGAACTGGCGCAGCGCTTTCCGGCGATCGACGTCGACCCGGACGTGCTTTACGTCGACTCCGGCCAGTTGATCACTTCGGCCGGCAGTGCAGCGGGAATCGATGCCTGCCTGCATCTGGTGGCGCGGGACTTTGGCACTCAGGTCGCCAATTCGGTGGCAAGAAGACTGGTGATGTCGCCGCAGCGCACCGGCGGTCAGGCGCAATTCATTCCAACGCCGGTCAGCGCAACGCCGCGCAATGATTTGTCACGGGTGATGCAATGGGCGCGCGAGCGTTTGCATGAGCCGCTGGAAGTGCGTGATCTGGCCAGCGAAGCGGCGATGAGTGAGCGCACGTTTCTGCGGCGTTTTACCGAGGCCAGTGGGCAGTCGCCGAAGGCGTGGTTGCAGCATGAACGGCTGGCGCGGGCGCGGGAGTTGCTTGAGAGTACGCCGCACAATACCGATCAGATTGCGTTGCGCTGCGGGTATCGCTCGGTGGAGAGTTTTCGGGTGGCGTTTCGCAGCGTGGTCGGGGTGCCGCCGTCGGTGTATCGGGAGCGGTTTGGGCATGGGGTCAATGCCAGTTCTTGAGGTGTTTTTGAATATGCCTTCGCGGGCAAGCCTTGCTCCTACAAGGATCACCGCGATCCCTTGTAGGAGCAAGGCTTGCCCGCGAAGAGGCCCGCCCGACCAGCGAAGACCTAAGGCTTGCGTAACAAATAGGTATCCATAATCCACCCATGCTCAGCCCGCGCCGCCTTGCGCACGCGCTCTATCTCGTCAGCCACTTCCCCCAACTTGCCGCTGATCAAAATCTCATCCGGCGTGCCCAGATAAGCGCCCCAGTAAATCTGCGTCTGCGGATCCGCCACATGATGGTAGGAATCTTCCGCATCAAGCATCACCACCAGACTGTCGGTGTCACTCACCTTCCCCGCCGCCAAACGCCGGCCAGTGGTGATTTCGATGGAGCGCCCGATGGTATTCAACGGCATCTTGTGCTGCGCCGCCAGCGCCTGAACGCTGGTGATCCCCGGAATCACCTCAAACTCGAACTCACAGCGGCCCTCGGCCAGAATCGATTGCAGAATACGCACGGTGCTGTCGTACAACGCCGGGTCGCCCCAGACGAGGAAACCGCCACATTGGCCGTCGGATAATTCTTCGTTGATCATCCGCTCGAAGGTCTGCTGCTTGGCCTGGTTCAAATCCACCACCGCCGAGGTGTAATCGACGTCGCCACGCTCGCGTTCCGGGCAATGCGCTTCGGCGAAGCGGTAGTCGGGGTCGTTGATGTAGCGATCACAGATCTCCCGGCGCAGGTCGATCAGCTTGTCCTTGCTCTGGCCCTTGTCCATCAGGAAGAACACGTCGACCTGATTCAGCGCTTTCACCGCTTGCATGGTGATGTAGTCGGGATTGCCGGCGCCGATGCCGATGACCAATAGTTGTTTCATCAAAATCTTTCCTCAAGATCAATACCCGGCAAACGCAAACGCCAGATACCGTTAAATCGTAATTCGACCGCCGCCAGCGGTTCGACGTCTATCGCGTTGAAGGCTGCGCCCTGCACCACCTGCATCAGCGCCGCGCGCACGATGTAGGGGTGAGTCACCGCGACGATATGGCCAGGCGTCGCTTTCAATTCGTCCAGCCATTTCGCCACGCGCGCAAAGACCTCAACCACCGATTCGCCGCCATGTGGTGCGGCACTCGGGTCTGCAAGCCAGGCTTGCAGCGCTTTGCCTTCCTTATGTTGCAGATCCTTGATCGACTGCCCCTGCCAGCGACCCCAATCGCAATCGCGCAGTGCCTCGTCGATCTGCGCGTTTGCGCCAAACCACGCAGCGGTCTGTTGTGTACGCAATTCCGGGGCACACAGCACACGGGACGCCGTGGCATATCGATCAGCCAGCAAGTCGGACGCCGCCAGCGGATTTTCAACAGGCTCGTTTGTAGGAAAACACGCCAATTTCTGTGCGACGGTTCGAGCATGGCAAATCAGAGTCAACCGGGTGGTTTGCACAGGGAATCACTCACTCGCAGGGTCTGAAATGGACTAATGCAATCTTCGCGGGCGGCAATTGTGCCGTAAACAGGGGCTTAGCGGGCAACTCGCTGTTCAGGCAGTGACGATCCGCATCAGCAAATATCGGTAATGTCTGACACAACAATGGGCAATGGACTACAAGCTCAGTCGACCACCGCGCAGCCCCTGTTACACGGGCGTTTCGTACCTGTTTCACAGCTTGGCCAACCCACGAAAAATTCGCTAGACATGTAACCTCAGTTACATAAATACTGTTTTGGCGAATTGTGAAACAAATTCGACAAACCCATCCAGCAGGAGCCCGGATGCCCCCTCTCAGAGACCTGATCACCGATCCCGGCCTGGATCTTACGCCGTCGGAGCGCAAAGTCGTTCGCGCCTTGCTCGATCAGTACCCGCGCAATGGTCTGGGGCCGATGGCACGTCTGGCCGATCATGCCGGCGTCAGTGATCCGACCATCGTCCGTCTGGTGAAAAAACTCGGGTTTGGCAGTTACGCCGAATTCCAAGATGCCCTTCTCAGCGACATGGATCATCGCCTGCGCTCACCGCGCACGCTGTTGCAGCCTCGCGCACAGCAAAACAAGGACGACGCCTGGAGCCATTACCTGGCCGACAGTCATCGTTTGCTGGTCGAAACCCAATCGCTGATCCAACCCGAAGACGTGCGCATCCTGACCGACTGGCTGCTCGACGCGCGGCATCAGGTGTATTGCTTTGGCGGCCGTTTCAGCAGCCTGATGGCGACTTACCTGCTCAATCACTTGCGTCTGCTGCGCCCCGGCTGCTTTGCGCTGGAAGACAACGCGCAATTGCCCGACAGGCTGTTCGACCTGCAACGTCAGGACGTCGTCCTGCTGTTTGACTATCGCCGCTATCAGACGCAAGCGCTGCGCGTGGCCACCGCCGCGAAAACCAACAACGCGCGGGTGGTGCTGTTCACCGACATTTATGCCTCGCCGCTGCGCGAACTGGCCGACTTGATCATCAGCGCCCCGGTCGAATCAGCCTCGCCGTTCGACACCATGGTGCCGGCGCTGGCCCAGGTCGAGGCGCTGATCGCCTGCCTGACCTTGCGCACTGACAACCTCGCCGATCGCCTGGACGGCATCGACGCTTTGCGCAACGACTTCGCCACCCACTTGCTGGAGGATAAATAAGGATGTTCAGCCTTCCCCACCGCTCGCCGCGGGACTTGCCGTTTGTCACCGACCATACCGCGCTGTTGCTGGTGGACATGCAGCGTGCCTGGCTCGAACCGCAGTTCGATCCGCACCTCAACGATCCGGACGCCGAGTACTTCCTGACCCGAACGCATATGCAGGTGGTGCCCAATCAACGCCGCTTGCTCAGTGCCTTTCGTGAAGCGCAGCAGAACGTGCTGCACACCATTATCGAAAGCCTCACCGCCGATGGTCGCGACCGTTCGCTCGACCACAAACTTTCGGACATGCACCTGCCCAAGGGCAGCGTGCAGGCGCGGATCATCGAAGACCTGACGCCGGTAGAAAACGAAATCGTTCTGCCAAAAACCTCGTCCGGCGTGTTCAACTCGACCAACATCGACTACGTGCTGCGCAACCTCGAAACCCGCCACCTGATCATCGCCGGCATCGTCACCGATCAATGTGTCGACATGGCCGTGCGCGATGCTGCCGATCGCGGTTATCTGGTCACGCTGGTCGAAGACGCCTGCGCCACTTACAGCGCCGAACGGCACAACGCCTGCCTGAACGCGATCAAAGGTTATTGCTGGATCACCGACACCCAAACCGTACTCGGCCGGTTGCAGGAGATGCAGCCATGAGTGCGCGCCTGACGCCGCTGCCGATGACCACCATCGTCACCACTGACTTGATCGGCATCACCCGTGGCCGCTCGTTTCCCACCGATGAGCTTGAGCATTATCAAGCGGCGGGTTGCGGCTGGGTGCCGGCCAACAGTGCGTTGACGCCACAGGACATCATCGCCTCGACCAATCCATGGGGCGCTTATGGCGACTTGCGGCTGATCCCGGATCTGAGCAGCCGCGTCACCGTCAGCAATGGCCCGGACGCGAGTGCGCCAGCGCTGGACTTCATTCACGGCGATATCCGCGAGACCGATGGTCGCCCGTGGGGCGCCTGCCCGCGCACGCTGCTGCGTGATGAAGTCGAACGTTATCGCGATGAGTTGGGCTTGCAGGTCAACGCCGCGTTTGAACACGAATTCAACCTTCACGCAGGTGTAGCCGAACACTTGGCGTTCTCCCTCGAAGCCCAGCGTCAAGGTGCCGAATTCGGTGGCTGGTTGCTTAGCGCCCTGCGTGCTGGCGGCGTCGAGCCGGAAATGTTCCTGCCCGAATACGGCAAGCATCAATACGAAATCACCTGCCGTCCGACGCTCGGCGTAGCGGCCGCAGACCGCGCGGTGAACGTGCGCGAGATCACCCGGGAGATCGCCCGGCAAATGGGCCTCGACCTGAGTTTCGCGCCGAAAACTGCGGCGGAAGCGGTGTGCAACGGCGTGCATCTGCACGTCAGTCTGCTCGATCTGGGCGGTCAGCCGATGCTGTACGACGCTGGTACAAGCAACGGTCTGTCGAGCATCGGTCAGCATTGGGCCGCAGGAATCCTGCACTACTTGCCAGCGCTGTGTGCGTTCACCGCGCCAACGCCGGTTTCGTATGAGCGTTTGCAGCCACATCACTGGAGCGCGTCCTACGCCTGCCTCGGCCAGCAAAATCGGGAAGCGGCGTTGCGCATCTGCCCGACCGTGACTCTCGGCGGCAAATCCGTGGCCCACCAGTTCAACCTCGAATTCCGCGCCATGGACGCCACTGCCTCGCCGCATCTGGCGATGGCCGCCTTGTTGATCGCCGGACGTTTGGGCATCGAACAGCGTCTGGCGCTGAACGCGATCACCGACGAAATTCCCGATTCACTCAACGATGAGCAACGCAAGGCAAGGGGCATTGTCGCCCTGCCCGCCTCGCTGGCCCAGGCACTGGACTGCCTGCGCGACAGTGCAGCTTTCAACGAATGGCTGCCAAAGCCGTTGCTCGACACATACCACGCCCTTAAAACCGAGGAACTGGCGCTGACGGAACAGCTCTCGCCCGCTGACCTGTGTGAGCACTATGCACGCCTGTACTGAATCCGCCGAGCTGGGGTTGTTTACCCGACCGGTCTACAACCTGAGCCGCGCCGACTCGACGCATCCTTTGATTCTGGTGTGCGAGCACGCCAGCCGCTACATCCCCGAAGCCCTGAACAATCTGGGCCTGGATGATGCCGCCGCGCGTGAACACATCGCCTGGGACATCGGTGCGCTGCAACTGGCCGAGCAATTGTCGGAACAACTTGGCGCAACGCTGTTGAGCGCAAACTATTCACGGTTGCTGATCGACCTGAATCGCCCACGCCATGCGCCGGACAGCATTCCGGCACAGAGCGAGATTTATCAGATTCCGGGTAACCGCGAGCTCGACGAAGCCACGCGCGAATACCGGCGTCAGACACTGTTCAAACCGTTTCATGCACGCTTGCAGACCTTGATCGATGAACGCGTTGCACAGGGGCAATCGGTGCGCGTGGTGGGGATCCACAGCTTCACCCCGGTGTATTACGGCCAGCCACGACCACTGGAAATTGGCGTGCTGTTCGGTCAAGCAAAGGAGTACGCGCAACGTCTGCTCGATGGCCTCGGCGAACATCCGCTGAAAGTCGCGGGCAATCAGCCGTACAAGATTGATCCACTGGGTGACATGACCGTGCCCGTACACGGCGATGCGCGGGGCCTCGACTCGGTACTGATCGAGGTGCGCAACGATTTGCTGCGCAGCCCCGAAGCCGTATCGCGCTGGGCCGGATACCTCGCGCCATTGCTGTAACGAAAGACCGCTGAAGCTGTAAACGATGGACCGACATAACAACTAAAACGACCGATTGGCTGACAAGGAGTTGCGCTTCATGGAAATTGAAGAATTCGGCTACAAGCAAGAGTTGAAACGGAGCCTGACGCTCACCGACCTGGTGGTGTACGGGATGATCTTCATGATCCCCATCGCCCCGTTCGGCGTGTATGGCTACGTTAACGCCGAGGCACCGGGGATGGTGCCGCTGGCGTACATCATTGGCATGGTGGCAATGCTGTTCACCGCGCTGAGCTACGGCAGTATGGCCAAGGCTTTTCCGATTGCCGGCTCGGTGTATTCCTACGCGCAACGCGGCCTCAATCAACACGTCGGCTTCATCGCGGGCTGGCTGATGCTGCTCGACTATCTACTGATTCCACCGCTGCTGTATGTGTACGCGGCGATGGCGCTCAATCATTTGTATCCGGACATTCCGAAAGTCGGCTTCATTCTGGCGTTCCTGGTCAGCGCGACGTTCGTCAACCTGCGCGGCATCACTTTCACGGCGCGGATGAACATCATTTTTCTGCTGGCACAGTTGGTCGTGCTGGGCATTTTCCTGTTCTACGCGTGGACGGCCCTGCACAACGGTGGCGGTAATGGCGAGCTGACCTTGGCGCCGCTGTACAACCCGGAAACCTTCAACTTCGCCCTGCTGATGCAAGCGGTGTCGATTGCCGTGCTGTCGTTCCTCGGCTTCGACGCGATCTCGACGCTCGCCGAGGAAATCAAAGGTGATCCGGGCAAAAGCGTCGGCAAAGCCGCACTGATCACGCTGATCGTGATGGGGGTGATTTTCGTCGCGCAAACCTGGATTGCCACCGATCTGGCAGCCGGTATGGGCTTCAAATCCGCCGACACCGCATTCTATGAAATCGCCGAAATCGCCGCTGGCAGCTGGCTGGCAACCGTCACCGGCGTAGCGACTGCATTGGCGTGGGGCGTTGCTGTAGCGATCACTTCGCAAGCCGCCGTGTCGCGTCTGCTGTTTGGCATGGCCCGCGACGGCAAACTGCCGAAAGTGCTGGCCAAGGTGCACCCGAAACACAACACGCCGTACTTGAGTATCTATCTGGTCGCGGTGCTGTCGCTGCTGATCTGCTACCTGTTCATCAATTCGGTCGACACCCTGACCTCGCTGGTCAACTTCGGCGCACTCAGCGGTTTCATGCTGCTGCACCTGACGGTGATCAACTACTACTGGCGTCGGCAGAAATCCGGCCAGGTTATCCGCCACCTGATCTGCCCGGTGATCGGCTTCATCATCGTCGCGGCCATCATGTACAACATGGGCGTCGATGCACAAAAACTCGGCCTGATCTGGATCGCGCTGGGGCTGGTGTACCTGTTCTTTCTCAACAAGCTCGGCGCCAGCACCGCACTGCCCGATCCGAGCAATGGCTGACATAAAAAAGGGCGGCGTCTGACAACAAATCAGGCGACCGCTGATTTCGCGCGTGGAAACCGACAGTGATAGTCAGGTTCGGCGAATTCGCTGAATCTTTTGATACAGGAGTACATCCATGCTGGTCTTACGCCCAGTTGAGATAACCGACCTGCCTCAGTTGCAACAATTGGCCCGCGACAGTCTGGTGGGCGTGACCTCCCTGCCGGATGACAGCGAACGGTTGCGCGAGAAAATCGCCGCGTCCTGCGCTTCGTTTGATCGCGATGCGAGCGCGCACGGCCCGGAGAATTACTTTTTCGTGCTCGAAGATATTGATAACCGGCGCCTCGTCGGTTGCTCCGAGATTGTCTCGACGGCGGGTTTTGATGAACCGTTCTACAGCCTGCGCAATCGCCACTTCACCAGTGCCTCGCGCGAGCTGAACATCGAACACGGCGTGCCTGCGTTGTCGCTGTGCCACGACCTCAACGATCACACCTTGCTGCGCGGTTTCCACATCGACGCGGCGCTGGAGCGCACGCCATTTTCTGAATTGCTCTCGCGAGCGCGTTTGCTGTTTATCGCCGCTCATTCGCAACGTTTTGCCGAGGCAGTGATTACCGAAATCGTCGGATACAGCGATGCGGACGGCAACTCGCCATTCTGGGATGCACTGGGCAAGTATTTTTTCGACTTGCCCTACGTTGAAGCCGAGCGCCTGTGCGGGTTGCAGAGCCGGCGCTTTCTCGCCGAACTGATGCCGCAATACCCGATTTACGTGCCGATGCTGCCGTTGGCGGCACAGGAATGTATCGGTCGCATCCACCCGGACGGTCAGGAAGCCTTCGACATCCTTCAGCGCGAGGGCTTCGAAACCAACAGCTACATCGACCTGTTCGACGCTGGTCCGACGCTGTATGCGCGCACCGCGAACATCCGTTCGATCACCCATAGCCAGACCGCTCAAGTCCATTCGCAACCACAGATCGATGCGCGTGGCCGTTATCTGCTGAGCAATGACGCGCTGCACGGTTACCGCGCGATTGTCGCCGAACTGGATTATCAGCCAGGGCAACCGCTGGCCCTCACCCCGGCCCTGTGTGCCGCATTGCACGTGAGCGAAGGCAGCCCGATCCGGCTGATTGCCCTGTGAGCCGCCCGAACAGCCGCGTAAAAGGAGTTACCGCATGATTGTCCGCCCGGTCAAAGTCAGCGACCTGCCTGCGTTGATGACGCTGGTACAACAGGCCGGCCCGGGGTTTACCACCCTGCCGGCCAACGAAGATCGCCTGGCCCACCGGGTGCGCTGGGCGCAACGTGCGTTCGCCGAACAGGTGGAACGCGCCGACGCCGACTATCTGTTCGTGCTCGAAGACGATGACCAGCGGGTGATCGGCGTCAGCGCGATGTCGGGCGCGGTCGGTTTGCGCGAGCCCTGGTACAACTATCGCGTTGGTTTGACTGTGAGTTCGGCACCGGATCTGGGGATTCAGCGGCAGATTCCGACGCTGTTCCTCAACAACGAACTGACCGGGCAATCGGAGCTGTGTTCGCTGTTCCTGCGCCATGATCAGCGCACCGGCAGCAATGGACGATTGTTGTCGTTGGGGCGTTTGCTGTTCGTCGCCGAGTTTCCGCATCTGTTTGGCGAAAGGATGATCGCCGAACTACGCGGCAGCGCTGATGAGCAGGGTTGTTCGCCGTTCTGGGACAGTCTGGGGCGACACTTTTTCCAGATGGATTTCACCCATGCCGACCACTTGTCCGGCTTGGGCAACAAATCCTTCATTGCCGAACTGATGCCGCGTCAGCCGCTGTACACCTGCCTGCTCACCGAACAGGCGCAGGCTGCAATCGGTCAGGCGCACCCGAATACCGAGCCGGCGCTGAAGATTCTTCAAGCCGAAGGATTTGCGCACAAAGGTTACATCGACATTTTTGACGGCGGCCCGGTGATTGAGGCGCCGATCCGCAACATCCGCACCGTGCGCGACAGCCTGGAACTGACCTTGAGCCTTGGCACGCCAGATGAGCAGGCGCCGTTGTGGCTGATCCACAACCGTCGTCTGGAAAACTGCCGCATCACCGTCGCCCGCGGTCGCCGCGTCGGCAGCAGCTTGGTGGTTGATCGCCTGACGGCGCAACGTTTGCAGCTGCAACCGGGCAATTCGGTACGCGCGGTGATGCTGCCGAATCAACAGCAGCAGGCTGTCGCTGCCTGACGATCCGCCATAGTGGTATATGTGCCAAGGAGACCCCTGTGGCGAGGGGATTTAGCGAACCGTCGCACCGCCCCGCTGGGCTGCGAAGCGGCCCCAAAACCAGCCACCTCTTTTCCCCTGATGTACCGCATTTGCCGGTCTTACGACTGCTTCGCAGCCGATCGGGGCGGTGCGACGTTTCGCTAAATCCCCTCGCCACAATTATTTCATCAGCACAATAATCTCCTCCCCCCAGAAATCCTCCCTGAACAGATAATTGCTTTAGCACAGACAAATCCCCTGCCCACAGGTGATACCTTTCAGCAAACGGCTCCCCGCCTGACCAGCCGCGCAAATTCGTCATGATCCTTGACCCATTCGCGTGATAGCCTTTTAAACCTTCGGCGTTGACACATTTGCTCAAGCCTTTCCATTCCTTTGTATTGGTGGAACTCGTATGTCCAGGCTTTCTCATCAAGATTTGCGCCGTAACTTCCGTCAGTTGCTGGCCTCCGACACTTGCTACCACACAGCATCGGTGTTCGACCCGATGTCGGCCCGCATCGCCGCTGACCTGGGTTTTGAAGTGGGGATTCTCGGTGGTTCCGTGGCCTCGTTGCAGGTGCTCGGTGCCCCTGACTTTGCCCTGATCACCCTCAGCGAGTTCGCCGAACAGGCCACCCGTATCGGCCGCGTTGCGCAATTGCCGGTAATCGCCGACGCCGACCACGGCTACGGCAATGCCCTCAACGTGATGCGCACCATCGTTGAACTGGAACGCGCCGGCGTCGCCGCCCTGACCATCGAAGACACCTTGCTGCCCGCGCAATTCGGCCGTAAATCCACCGACCTGATCACCGTCGCCGAAGGCGTCGGCAAGATCCGCGCGGCACTGGAAGCCCGGGTCGACACGGAAATGGCGATCATCGCGCGCACCAACGCCGGCATCCTGCCCAACCAGGAAATCATCAGCCGCACCAAGCAATACCAAGCGGCGGGCGCTGACGGCATCTGCATGGTTGGCATTCAAGACTTCGATCAACTGGAACAGATCGCCGAACACCTGACCGTGCCGCTGATGCTGGTCACCTACGGCAACCCGGCGCTGCGCGACGACAAGCGTCTGGCCGAGCTCGGCGTGCGCGTGACCATCGACGGTCATGGCGCGTACTTTGCGGCGATCAAAGCGACGTACGACAGCCTGCGCGAACAGCGGCAGATTTTCACTCAGGCATCGGATCTGAGCGCGACCGAATTGACGCACACCTATACCCAGCCTGAGGAATACATCCTGTGGGCAAAGGAATACATGAGTGTCAAAGAGTAAAGCGCTGGGTCGGCTGGCCCCTTCGCGAGCAGGCTCGCTCCCACATTGGAATGCGGTCAACTGTAGGAGTGAGCCTGCTCGCGAAGGCGGCGTGTCAGGCACAATTTGAGCGTCTGACCCACCGCATTCGCGAGCAAGCCCGCTCCCACAAGGGTAATGCGCTGCAGCTATCAGACCGAATCAAGCAACTCGTGTCGCGGTTTGCTATCGCAATTGCAGATCACCCGATTGCGCCCGCCTGCCTTCGCCTCATACAGCGCCTGATCGGCATCATTGAGCCAACGGGTCGCGTCGGCATGCGCGGGGTCGTACGCCGCCAGGCCGATACTCAAACTGACCTTCAGCGCCGGATTCTGCTCATAAACCATCGTGGCGAACCGCTCGCGCAACGCCTCCATCGCCTGCGCGGCATTGAACAGCGGCAAGTCCGGAAGAATCACGCAAAACTCATCACCGCCATAACGCCCCGCGACATCAGTGGAGCGCAGGTTCTGCTTGAGCATTTTGCTCAACTGCCGCAACACAATATCCCCCGCCACATGGCCGTAGGTGTCGTTAATCGACTTGAAATGATCGATATCGATCAAGGCAATCGCCGCGCCCTGAGTTTGCCGCTTGCAACGTTGAAACATGCTGTCCAGTTGATCCTTCCAGGCGCCGTGATTGAGCAGCCCGGTGAGGCTGTCGGTGCGGCTCAGGGCCAGCAATTCGCGTTTGTGCTGCCCCAGCGTGTAGGCCTGACGGAAACAGATCCAGCCCAACGCCAGCGGATACAGCATCAGCAGCGGCAAGCAGGCGTAAAGTTGTGTGGGAGAAGTGACCGCAACAAATGCCGGGGCAAACACCACAAGACCAACGCCAACCCCGAGAATCTGCGCCGCCAGGCCCGCCAGCAGAAAACGCACCCCGCCGATGGCGACATTGTTCATGGCCATCATCGAAACGGTGGTGGCGCTGGGCAGCGGATTGAAATGCATCGCCGCGACCCAAAAGCCGCCGAAAAAGGCGTCGATCAATAAATTACGGTGTTCGGCGTGATACGGCGTGGGTGAGCGTCGCGCCCATTGAAACGCCAGATGCGGCCAGACGGCCCCGTTGATCAACATCACCACCCACACCCAGGCCGGCGGATCGAGCGGATACATCGCCACACTGACGCAAACGAGCCCCAGCGCCAGCCCAATGGTGCGCGATGTATAAAGCCTCCTGGCCAATGAAAGTCCTTTTCCCCCGGTGTTTCCCATAAGGGCCTCGATGACTCGACGGAACCTGCGCACAGCATTGAATAGATGTGCTGGGAGTCTATCAGGGCAACGTTAAATAGCCATCACCGGCCAGCGGCCACAAAACGGCAACAACACACTCCCGTAGGAGCTGCGGCACGCTGCGATCTTTTGATCCTGGCTCTGACAATCAAAAGATCGCAGCCTCGTTTCACTCGACAGCTCCTACAGGCCGAATATTTGGCTATACATGAAAGGAGCAAAACGGAAAAACAACTATAAGAAGGAGGCCCATGCGCAGTTATCAAGTGTTGATCATCGGCAGCGGTTTTGGCGGCCAGTGCGCGGCGGTCAATTTGCTCAAGGCCGGTATCGACGATTTTCGCATGCTGGAGCGACGCGATTTTTTCGGCGGCACCTGGTGCCAGAACACCTACCCCGGCGCAGCGGTGGATGTGCCGTCGCCGCTGTATTCCCTGTCGTTTGCGCCGTATCGCTGGTCGCAGATGTTTGCCGAGCAGGCCGAATTACAGCGTTACACCGAATACGTGATCGACCAATTCAACCTCCGCGAGCGCGTGGAACTGCAGGCGAATGTCGAGCGCGTCGAGTGGGATGAGCTGGAAAAACGCTGGACGGTTTACACCAGCGCCAAAGGCATTTATTACGCGCAGTTCCTGATCAATGCCAGCGGCCCGCTGAGCCAACCGGTGATCCCACACTTTGCGGGGCAGGATCGCTTTCAGGGCAAGACATTTCATACAAACAATTGGGATCACGACTACGACTATCGCGGTAAACGCGTCGCCATCATTGGCAGCGGTGCGAGCGCGGCGCAGGTGATTCCGGCGATTGCTCCCGAGGTCGAGCATTTACACGTTTTCCAACGCACGCCGCACTGGGTATTACCCCGCGCGGATCGCGTTTTCGGGCCGTTTCAACGTTGGCTGCTCGGCATCAAACCCGCCTACAAGCTGCTGAGATGGCTGATTTACTGGCAATTCGAAACCCGGGTCATCGCTTTCAAATACTCCAAACCAGCGATTCATCTGGTGCAGAAGCAAGCTCTCAAGTTTCTCAAACGCCAGGTGCCTGACCCGGTGCTGCGCGAAAAACTCACACCCGACTTCACCATCGGTTGCAAACGGGTGTTGGTCTCCAGCACCTATTACCCGGCGCTGACTCGCCCCAACGTGACGCTGCACAGCCGCGAACATGGCATCGCCTCAATCGATGAAAGCGGAATCGACACGGTTGATGGCCAGCACATCGACGTGGATCTGATCGTCTGGTCGACCGGTTACGACGCCACCGACGGCGTTATTTCCTACCCCGTCAGCGGCAAAAACGCTGTGCAACTCAGAGATGTCTGGGCCGAATATCCCCGCGCATACCTCGGCACCAGCCTGCCGGACTTTCCCAACCTGTTTATCGTCACCGGGCCGAACACCGGCATTGGCCATACATCGGCGCTGTTCATCATCGAATCGCAGATGAACTACATCATCGACTGCATAAGAACGCTCAAAACCAAAGGTTTGCGCAGCATCGAAGTGCGCCCCGAAGCGGAACGTACCTACACTGAGATGATCCATCGGGAGATGGAGCGCACGGTCTGGAAGTCCGGCGGTTGCCACAGTTGGTATCAAAGCAAGAGCGGTCATGTGATCGCGATGTTTCCCGGCTTCAGTTTCAGCTATTACCGGTTGACCCGGGCGCTGAAACCGGCCGACCACATTCTGTCCTGAACACGTAAAAGGAAGACGTCGATGCTTTTGCTGTTTGTCGCCCTCGCGGTATTCGTGGCCTGGAGCTGGTTGAGTTACCCGGCGGTCGGCCATTGGCTGTACGACCTGAACATGGCCATCGAGGCCAAGTTGTACAAGTTGCACAAAATCGAAGTGCCGATCGCCGAGATGACGGTGTCGACCTGGCAGGGTGGGCCTTATGAAGCGTCCAGCGCGATCCTGATGTTGCACGGCTACAGCGCCGACAAAAATTTGTGGCTGCGCTTCGCCCGGCATTTTGTCCGGCAGTATCGAGTGATCATTCCGGACTTGGCGGGCCATGGCGAAACCGGCTTTAAGGCTGGCGGCGGTTATGACATTCCGCTGCAAGCCAAACGCATGATTCAGTTGCTCGACGTCTGCGGCGTGGAGAAAGTCCATGTGATCGGCAACTCGATGGGCGGCTACATTGCGGCGTGGCTGGCGGCGACGTACCCGGATCGCATCGCCTCGGTGGCGTTGATTGACCCGGCCGGCGTCACGGCACCGCAGGCCAGCGACATGGAACGGCATCTGGCGCGCGGGCATAACCCGTTTCTGATTAACTCTCGCGAAGAGTTCAAAAACTTCTACGCGATGACCATGGAATCGCCGCCGTGGGTGCCGAAACTGGTGCTCGACGCGATCGCTCAGCGCTACGAACAAAATCGCGATGACCTCGAAGAAATCTTCCGCGACTTCCGCGCCAGCCCGCCGATGGAACCGAAGCTGGCCGAGATCAAATGCCCGGCGCTGCTACTCTGGGGACGTAAGGATCGCTTGATCGACGTCAGCAGCGTGCCGGTCTGGAGCAAGGGCATCGCCAATTTGCGCGTGGACGTGTGGGATAACGTCGGGCACATGCCGATGGTCGAACAGCCGTCGAATACCGCGCGGTTGTATCGGGAGTTTTTGGGTAATCAACGCGCATGAATGTAATCAACCCATTCCTGTGGCGAGGGGATTTATCCCCGTTGGGCTGCGAAGCGGCCCCAGCTCTTCCATTGAGGGGTATCAGACACACCGGACTCTCAGGATTGGGGCCGCTGCGCGACCCAACGGGGATAAATCCCCTCGCCACAGGGGAAAGTGTTCATCCAAGGAGCTGGGGGGTGAGATGAACATTCTTTATGACGAACGCCTCGACGGTGCGCTGCCGGACGTTAATAAAGTCCAACTGTTGAAAACCCTGCAACAAGCCATCCCCGATCTCGACATTTTGTGGCGCGAAGAAGAACTCAAACCCTACGAATGCGACGGCCTCTCCGCCTACCGCACCACGCCGATGCTGGTCGCCCTGCCCCGGCGAATCGAGCAAGTGCAAACCCTGCTCAAACTCTGCCACCAAAACAACGTCCCGGTGGTCGCTCGCGGCGCCGGCACCGGCTTATCCGGTGGCGCCTTGCCACTGGAAAAAGGCCTGCTGCTGGTGATGGCACGCTTCAACAACATCCTGCACATCGACCACGCCGCCCGCACCGCGCGGGTTCAACCCGGGGTGCGCAATCTGGCGATTTCCCAGGCCGCCGCGCCGTTCGGTTTGTATTACGCGCCGGATCCATCCTCGCAAATCGCCTGTTCCATCGGCGGCAACGTCGCTGAAAACGCTGGCGGCGTGCATTGCCTCAAATACGGCCTGACCGTGCACAACCTGCTGAAAATCGAAGTGCTGACTATCGAAGGCGAACGCCTGACCCTCGGCTCCGATGCCCTCGATTCACCCGGTTTCGACTTGCTCGCGCTGTTCACCGGCTCTGAAGGCTTGCTCGGGATCATCACCGAAGTCACGGTCAAACTGCTGCCCAAACCACAAGTGGCGAAAGTGCTGCTGGCCAGTTTCGATTCGGTGGAAAAGGCTGGTCGTGCGGTCGCTGAAATCATCGCAGCGGGGATCATTCCCGGCGGCCTGGAAATGATGGACAACCTCGCCATCCGCGCCGCTGAAGACTTTATCCACGCCGGCTACCCGGTGGATGCCGAGGCGATTCTGCTGTGCGAACTCGATGGCGTCGAAGCCGACGTCCACGACGATTGCCAACGAGTGCGCGAGGTCATGAATCTGGCTGGCGCCACCGAAGTGCGCCAGGCCCGCGACGAGGCTGAGCGCGTGCGTTTCTGGGCCGGCCGCAAAAATGCCTTCCCGGCCATCGGTCGGCTGTCACCCGATTACTACTGCATGGACGGCACCATCCCGCGCCGCGAATTGCCCGGCGTTTTGCAAGGCATCGCCCGCCTCGGCGAAGAATACGGCTTGCGCGTGGCCAACGTGTTCCATGCCGGCGATGGCAACATGCACCCGCTGATCCTGTTCGACGCCAACCAACCCGGCGAACTGCATCGCGCCGAAGCCTTGGGCGGAAAGATCCTCGAACTGTGCGTACAGGTCGGCGGCAGCATCACCGGCGAACACGGTGTCGGTCGCGAGAAAATCAATCAAATGTGCGCGCAATTCAACAGCGACGAACTGAGCCTGTTTCACGCGGTAAAAGCCGCGTTCGACCCGAAAGGCCTGCTCAACCCCGGCAAAAACATTCCGACTCTGCACCGCTGCGCCGAATTCGGTGCGATGCACATTCATGCCGGGCAACTGCCCTTCCCCGAACTGGAGCGTTTCTGATGGCTGACGTCGACGCCTTGCTCGATCAGGTCAACGAAGCGCGGGCCAATGCCACACCGCTGAAAATCCAGGGTGGCAACAGCAAGGCGTTTCTCGGTCGCGAGGTGGCCGGTGAAGTGCTCGACACTCGCGCGCATCGCGGCATCGTGGCTTACGATCCCACCGAACTGGTGATCACTGCGCGCGCCGGCACGCCGTTGTCCGAACTACTCGCGACGCTGGATGAAAACGGGCAAATGCTGCCATGCGAACCGCCGTCGTTCGCCGACAGCGCCACGGTTGGCGGAATGATCGCGACAGGATTGTCCGGGCCTCGGCGACCGTGGTCGGGTTCAGTGCGGGATTTCGTGCTTGGCACGCGCGTTATCACCGGCCTCGGTCAGCATGTGCGTTTCGGCGGTGAAGTGATGAAAAACGTTGCCGGATATGACCTGTCGCGGCTGATGGCCGGCAGTTTCGGCTGCCTCGGCGTGCTCACCGAGGTCTCGCTGAAAGTCCTGCCCAAACCCCGCCAATGCCTGAGCATTCGCCTCGATATCGACTGTGCGCGGGCGCTGGCCAAACTGGCCGAGTGGGGCCAGCAACCGTTGCCGATCAGCGCTGCGTGTCACGATGGCGAAAGTCTTTATTTGCGTCTTGAGGGCGGCGAAGGCTCGGTGACGGCGGCACATCAACGCCTCGGTGGCGAGGCGTTGGACTCCGTGTTCTGGCGGAATTTAAATGAACAGCGCCTGAGCTTTTTCGACGAAGGCCAGCCGCTGTGGCGCCTGTCGCTGCCAAACAATCTCGGGCCGCTGGACTTGCCCGGCGAGCAACTGATCGACTGGGCCGGCGCGCAACGCTGGCTGAAATCCTCCAGCGCCGACATTCATGCCCTCGCCCAGTCACTCGGTGGCCATGCGACCTGCTTCACCCATGGTGCCAGCGAATCACCGCTTCAGCCTTTGCCCGCGACATTGCTGCGCTATCACCGCCAGCTAAAAGCGCAACTCGACCCGCAAGGGCTGTTCAATCCCGGGCGGATGTACGCGGAGTTCTAGCCATGCAAACCACCCTCAGCGAACAATCGCGACAGTTGCCCCGCGCCGCCGAGGCGGAAAAAATCCTGCGCACCTGTGTGCATTGCGGTTTCTGTAACGCGACGTGCCCGACCTATCAATTGCTCGGCGACGAACTCGACGGCCCGCGCGGGCGCATCTACCTGATCAAGCAGGTGCTCGAGGGCGCGCCGCCAACCGCGCAGACACAACTGCATCTGGATCGCTGCCTGTCGTGCCGCAACTGCGAAGCCACCTGCCCGTCCGGCGTCGACTATCACAACTTGCTCGACATCGGTCGCGCGGTGGTCGACCACGCGGTGCCGCGCCCGGCCGCACAACGTCTATTGCGCGAAGGCCTGCGCGCATTGGCGCCGAATCCGCGACTGTTCAAAGGACTGCTGCGAGTGGGCACAACGTTTCGCCCGCTGCTGCCGCGCTTGCTTGAGAGCAAACTGCCGCAGCATCTGTTGGTCAAGGGTTCGCGCCCTGCCCCTCGGCATGCTCGCCGTGTGTTGTTGCTCGAAGGCTGCGTGCAACCGGGTTTGTCGCCGAAAACCAACGACGCGACGGCGCGGGTGCTGGATCGCTTGGGCATCAGCGTCACGCCGGTGGCCGAGGCCGGTTGTTGCGGTGCACTGGATTATCACCTCGACGCCCAAGCCAAAGGCCTCGCCCGCGCCCGACAGAACATCGACGCGTGGTGGCCACATCTGCAAAACGGCGCCGAAGCAATTGTGCAAACGGCCAGCGGCTGCGGCGCGTTCATCAAGGATTACGGGCATTTGCTCGCGGACGATCCGGTCTACGCGGCGAAAGCGCAGCGCATCAGCGAAATGACTTTGGATCTGGTGCAGATCCTCACCCGAGAACCACTGGAGCAAGTGTGCGCCGCCAGCGAACGACGCATCGCCGTGCATTGCCCGTGCACCTTGCAGCACGCGTTGAAACTCGGCGGCACCGTCGAAGCAGTCTTGTCCCGCATCGGTTTCAACCTCACCGCTGTCCCCGATGGCCATTTGTGCTGCGGTTCAGCAGGGACTTACTCATTGACCCAACCGGTGCTGGCCCGGCAACTGCGCGACAACCGCCTCAATGCGCTGGAGAGCGGCCGTCCTGAGCTGATCGTCACCTCCAACGTCGGCTGCCAAAGCCATCTAGCCAGCGCCGGCCGCACGCCAGTCATGCACTGGATCGAACTGGTGGATCAGTCGTTGGCAGAATGAAGTTCGTAGGATTCTTCGTTTGCCGACGTAGGCGAAGGCTGCGATCTTTTCGTCTATCCAATACGTGACCGTGGCAGGAATTTTTTTCATGACCGTGCAGCCGTTCGTCAGCCCCGACCTGATCCGCCAAAGCTTCTCCAAAGCGATGTCCGACATGTACCGCGAAGAGGTGCCGCTGTACGGCGCGCTGATGGAATTGGTCGAACAGACCAACCGCAGCGTTCTTGACCGGGACACGCAAATTGCCCGGCAACTGGAAAGCACCGGCGAAATCGAACGGCTGGACATGGAACGCCACGGTGCCATCCGCGTCGGCACTGCGACCGAACTGGCCACCCTCGCCCGCCTGTTTGCGGTGATGGGCATGCAACCGGTGGGTTATTACGATCTGACGCCGGCGGGTGTGCCGGTGCATTCCACGGCGTTTCGCGCGGTGCATGAGGATTCGCTGCAAGTCAGCCCGTTCAGGGTCTTCACGTCGTTGCTGCGGCTGGAATTGATCAACGATCCCGATGTGCGCACCTTCGCTGAATCCGTGCTGGCCAAGCGTTCGATCTTTACCCCTACGGCGTTGCGTCTGATTTCCCAGGCAGAAACGGCTGGCGGACTGACGGAAAGCGAAGCGCAGGAATTCGTCCTACAGGTATTGGAGACCTTTCGCTGGCATCACAGCGCAACGGTCACCGCCGCGCAGTACCAGACGCTCAGCGCTCAACATCGATTGATCGCCGACGTGGTCGCCTTCAAAGGCCCGCACATCAACCATCTGACCCCGCGCACGCTGGACATCGACCGCGTGCAAGAGCAAATGCCCGTCCATGGCATCACCCCGAAAGCCGTGATCGAAGGCCCGCCGCGCCGGCAGTGCCCGATCCTGCTGCGCCAGACCAGTTTCAAAGCGCTGGATGAGCCAATCGCCTTTACCGACCAGGACGAAATCCGAGGCAGCCACAGCGCGCGTTTCGGCGAAATCGAACAGCGCGGTGCAGCACTCACACCCAAGGGTCGCGCCCTGTATGACTTACTGTTGAATGCTGCTCGCGATGAACTGGGGGACTTCCCCAACGAAGCCAACGCCGCACGCTACAACGCGCTGATGACTCAGCACTTTGGCGAATTTCCTGACAGCGTCGAGGGCATGCGCGAACAAGAGCTGGCGTATTTTCGCTATTTCGCTACGGAAAAAGGACTGGCGGCGGGAGGACTTGGCGACGCGTCACTGGAGCAATTACTGCGCGATGGCTACGTGAAGGCAGAACCGCTGGTGTACGAAGATTTCCTGCCGGTTAGCGCTGCGGGGATTTTTCAGTCGAACCTTGGCGATGCCGCGCAAACGCACTATGGCGAGCATTCCAACCGACAGGCATTCGAACAGGCACTGGGCCGCGCGACCATCGACGAGTTGGGCTTATATGCCGAAACCCAAAAGCGCTCAATTGATGAGAGCCTGGCCGCACTTTCGGGTAACCGCTGAAAAGATCGCAGCCTGCGGCAGCTCCTACATTAGGGTGTGGATTCCCCTGTAGGAGCTGCCGAAGGCTGCGATCTTTTGATCTTAAAAAAAACTCAGCGCAATCTCGAAAGCAGCGCAAACGCCGTCTCTTCCGAAGAAGCCGGATTCTGCCCCGTCAGCAACAACCCATCCTCACGGGTATAAACCGACCAATCCGGCCCTTTCGAAAAAATCCCGCCCTTGGCCTTCAACTCATCTTCAACCAAAAACGGCACCACATTCGTCAACTGCACCGCCTCTTCCTCACTGTTGGTAAACCCGGTCACCTGCTTGCCCTTGACCAGCGGTTCACCGTCCGGACCTTTGGCATGGCGCAACACGCCCGGCGCATGACACACCGCCGCCACCGGTTTGCCCGCGTTATAAAACGCCTCGATCAACGCGATGGAATGACGATCCTCGGCCAGATCCCAGAGCGGCCCATGACCGCCCGGGTAAAACACCGCATCGAAATCCGCCGCTTTCACAGAATCCAGTTTCACCGTAGAAGCCAACGCCGACTGCGCCGCAGAATCCTTGCGAAAGCGCCCGGTCGCTTCAGTCTGCGCATCCGGCTCGTCGCTCTTCGGATCCAGCGGCGGCTGGCCACCCTTGGGCGAGGCCAGTGTCAGCTGCGCGCCGGCATCCTTGAACACGTAATACGGGGCAGCGAACTCCTCCAGCCAGAAGCCGGTTTTCTTGCCGGTGTCGCCCAATTGATCGTGGGAGGTCAGAACCATCAGAATTTTCATGTCGTTCGGTCTCACTCGGTTTGAGGAATTTTCAGACACAGGTCTGCGGGTGTGAGTGATTGACCCTCAGTAACGCAGGATCGTTTCAAATGAGCGGGTGATGGCATCAGGCCTTGATGCGCAAGAAGTTGCGCACTTGTTGATGATCCGCGGCCATCAATCCCGCTACACACCAGAGGCGACAAGGGCTTCAGGCGAGTGCGCAAGAAGTTGCGCACCACTGCGCAACTTCTTGCGCACATTCGCCATGAATCACCGTCAATCATCCCGAATTCAGCTCTGCGCATTAGCGAACACCCCGGTTTCACTGGCTCTGAAACCTGTTGGCACGCTCCTTGATAACAGTCAGGCACCCACCGGGCGTTTTCGCCTCCGGGCACCTAAACTTTATTCCGCAAGGAGAGCACCCCATGGCAACACCAGCGTACATGTCGGTTACCGGCGAAAAACAAGGCCTGATCACTGCCGGCGCCTTCACCCCCGACTCCGTTGGCAACACCTACCAGGAAGGCCACGAAAACCAGGTTATGGTTCAGGCTTTCAGCCACGACGTGATCATCCCGCGTGACCCGCAATCCGGTCAGCCAACCGGTCAGCGCGTTCACAAGCCAGTTGTGATCACCAAGGTCTACGACAAGGCTTCGCCTCTGCTGCAAGCTGCTCTGACCTCCGG
>NZ_JBIVMX010000015.1:0-19633 GCF_044753305.1 Pseudomonas sp. NPDC088429
ACCCCCCCCACTAGCCGACACCCACCCGCACATCCTCACCAACCCCCCCAACCAGTTTTTTGATGATCGCGCGGATCGCCGTGGACGAGCATTCACCGCCTTCAGAGGTGCTGACGTGGCTGGAGAAAAAGTATTTCAGTTCATAAATACCGCGCGGGGTATGCATGAATTTCTGCGTGGTCACCCGGGAAATCGTTGATTCGTGCATGCCGACTGCTTCGGCGATGTCGTGCAGCACCAACGGCTTCATGGCTTCGTCGCCGTACTCCAGAAAACCGCGCTGATGCTCGACGATCTGGGTGGCAACTTTCATCAGGGTTTCGTTGCGACTCTGCAGGCTTTTGATGAACCAGCGGGCTTCCTGCAACTGATTGCGCATGAAAGTGTTGTCGGCGCTGGTGTCGGCGCGACGGACGAAACCGGCGTACTGCGCGTTGACGCGCAGGCGTGGCATCGATTCCTGATTCAACTCGACCAGCCAGCGCTCGTTGTCCTTGCGCACGATGACGTCAGGGACGACGTATTCGGCTTCGGTCGATTCGATCTGCGAGCCCGGACGCGGATTGAGGCTTTGTACCAGTTCGATGACCTGGCGCAGCTCGTCTTCCTTGAGCTTCATACGGCGCATCAACTGGCTGTAATCACGGCTGCCGAGCAGATCGATGTAATCGCTGACCAGACGTTTGGCTTCCGCCAGCCAAGGCGTCTTGGCCGACAGCTGACGCAATTGCAGCAGCAGGCATTCGCTGAGGTTGCGCGCGCCGATACCGGCCGGTTCGAATTGCTGAATGCGGTGCAGGACGGCTTCGATCTCGTCCAGTTCGATGTCCAGTTCCGGATCGAACGCCTCGAGAATTTCTTCGAGGGTTTCGTCCAGGTAGCCCTGATTGTTGATGCAATCGATCAGGGTCACGGCGATCAGGCGATCGGTGTCGGACATCGGTGCGAGGTTGAGTTGCCACAGCAAGTGGCTTTGCAGGCTTTCGCCGGCGGAGGTGCGGGTGGTGAAATCCCACTCGTCATCATCGCTGCTGGGCAGGCTGCTGGCGCTGGTCTGGTAAACGTCTTCCCAGGCAGTGTCGACCGGAAGTTCGTTGGGGATGCGTTCGTTCCATTCGCCGTCTTCGAGGTTATCGACGGTCGGTGCGGCTTCCTGATAGGAAGGTTCCTGGATCTCGGTGGGCTTCTGTTCGGCGTTGTCGGCCATGGGATCCGAGTTGTCGAAGTCGTCGCCTTCTTCCTGGCGTTCGAGCATCGGATTGGATTCCAGAGCCTCCTGGATTTCCTGTTGCAGATCCAGGGTCGACAATTGGAGCAGGCGGATGGCCGGTTGCAGCTGCGGGGTCAGCGTCAGCTGGTGGCCCATTCTCAAGACTAGCGATGGTTTCATGGCAGGGGCTTAACACCTTATTCGCCGGCGCTATGCGCCATCCACTACAGGGCGCCGAAGCGCCAAACTTAAGCAAATTATATGCCTGAAACTGAAGTGTTTGCCTAGAGCGCTGTAACAATTAAGCGTATTAAATCCAGCTTGAATCGATACAGCACTCCGGCTGCGCACCGGGCACTGTGACGCTTACAGGCGGAACTCGTGACCCAGATACACTTCCTTGACCAGTTCGTTGGCCAGGATGGTTTCGGCGTCACCTTCGGCGATCAGTTGACCGTCGTTGACGATGTAAGCGGTTTCGCAGATATCCAGCGTCTCGCGGACGTTGTGGTCGGTGATCAGGACACCGATGCCCTTGGCCTTGAGGTGGTGGATGATCTGCTTGATGTCGCCGACCGAGATCGGGTCGACACCGGCGAACGGTTCGTCGAGCAGGATGAATTTTGGTGCGGTGGCCAGCGCGCGAGCGATTTCCACCCGGCGGCGTTCACCACCGGACAGGCTCATGCCGAGGTTGTCGCGGATGTGGGTGATGTGGAATTCCTGCAACAGGCTTTCCAGCTCTTTGCGGCGACCGGCCTTGTCGAGTTCCTGGCGGGTCTCGAGGATGGCCATGATGTTGTCGGCCACCGACAGTTTGCGGAAGATCGACGCTTCTTGCGGCAGATAGCCGATACCGGCCTTGGCACGACCGTGCATTGGCTGGTGGCTGACGTCCAGATCGTCGATCAGCACGCGGCCCTGATCGGCCTGTACCAAACCCACGATCATGTAGAAGCAGGTGGTTTTACCGGCACCGTTCGGGCCGAGCAAACCAACAATCTGGCCGCTGTCGATCGACAGGCTGACGTCACGCACGACTTGGCGGCTTTTATAGGCCTTGGCCAGGTGCTGAGCTTTCAGAGTTGCCATTACTGGGTCTTCTCGTCGGTTTTCTTCTTCGGCTGGATCACCATGTCGATACGCGGACGCGATTCGGTGACTTTGCTGCCGGTAGCGCGACCGGCGCTGGCCAGTTTCTTCACGGTGTCATAGACGATTTTCTCGCCCTGAGTCGTGTTGTTGTCCTTGTCGACGACCTTGGCCTTGTCGATCAGCACGACGCGGTTTTGCGCGGCGTGGTACTGAATCGTCACGCCCCAGCCCTGTACAGGCTTGGCGTCACCCTGGGTTTGCAGTTGCTCGAAGTAGGCAAGGTTACCCACCGACGTCACTACGTCGATATCGCCAGCCGGCGTTCGGGTGATAGTCACCGTATTGCCTTTAACGATCATCGAACCCTGGGTGATGATCACATCACCTTTATAGGTGGCGATGCCGTTCTTGTCGTCCAGTTGGGCGTCGTCGGCCTGAATACGGATAGGTTGCTGCTGATCGTTCGGCAGAGCCCAGGCGCTCACGCTTCCCAGTGCTGCGCCCAGACTGAGCAAAATAGGGAGGGTTTTAACGAGCCTCATACTGTCCTCTTACGTTCGATAGCAGGTGTATCCTGCTTTCCTTCAGGTACGCTTTCATGCCAACGCCGGTTGATACACCGCCAGCGCCGTCGATTCTAACGGGTTGCTCGGTCTGCGCATATTGCTCCTGAGGGAACACGGTCATGCGCGTGGAAGTGACCAGCAGGTCGCGGTTTTGTTCGTCAGTGCGTTTGATACGCACCGAGTCAATCAATTCTACTTGTGTACCGCCCGGATTCACTTCGCCGCGCTCGCTGGTCACGTGCCACGGAAAGTCGGTACCGCGGTACATGTTCAGGTCGGGTTTGGTGACCAGAACAATGTCGGTTGCCTTGACGTGCTCGGCTTTGTCCGACGTCATTTCATACTGCACGCCGCCATCCGGCAGGTATTGCAGAGTGTGCGTGTTGGTCGCGTACCAGTCGATCGGGTTTTCCTCGGTCGTCACTGGCGGCTTGTCGAGAAAGCGTTCCGGGCTGATGTTCCAGTAGCCGACCGCAGCAAACAGCGCAGCGATGCAGCCAAACAGCAGGAAGGTGCGAAATTTTTTGCTGAACATGGTTTGGCTCACAGGTACGCGGCGTTGGCCGCATCGAGGCGGCCCTGGGCGCGCAGGATCAATTCGCAGAATTCGCGGGCAGCACCTTCGCCGCCTCGGGCCCGGGTCACGCCATGGGCGTGTTCGCGGACGAAATCAGCAGCGTTGGCAACCGCCATGCCCAGGCCTACGCGGCGGATCACCGGCAGGTCAGGAAGGTCGTCACCGAGGTAGGCGACCTGTTCATAGCTTAGGCCCAGTTGTTCAAGTAAACCGTCGAGAACCACCAATTTGTCTTCACGCCCCTGAAAAAGGTGCGGGATGCCCAGATTTTTCGCCCGACGTTCAACCACTGGTGTCTTTCGACCGCTGATGATGGCGGTTTGCACGCCAGCGTTCATCAACATTTTGATGCCTTGGCCGTCGAGTGTATTGAAAGTCTTGAATTCGCTGCCGTCTTCAAGGAAGTACAGGCGGCCATCGGTGAGGACGCCATCGACGTCGAACACCGCCAGTTTGATCGCTTTGCCGCGTAGCAGCAGATCGTTGCTCATTACATGACTCCTGCGCGCAGCAGATCGGAGAGGTTGAAGGCGCCGATCGGGCGATCATCCTCATCGACGACTACCAATGCGTTGATTCGGTGGTCTTCCATGATTTTCAGCGCTTCGGCGGCGAGCATGTCGGGCCGGGCGGTTTTGCCGTGAGCGGTCATCACCTGATCGATGGTCGCGCTGCGGATATCGATGCTGCGATCCAGCGTGCGGCGCAAATCACCGTCGGTGAAGATCCCGGCGAGTTTACCGTCGGCTTCAACAATGGCGGTCATGCCCAGACCCTTGCGGGTCATTTCCATCAAGGCATCTTTGAGCAGGGTGCCGCGTTGTACTTGCGGCAGCTCCTGACCGGCGTGCATGACGTTTTCGACTTTCAGCAGCAGACGACGGCCCAATGCGCCACCGGGATGGGAAAATGCGAAATCTTCAGCGGTAAAACCGCGAGCTTCGAGCAGCGCCACCGCCAGGGCATCGCCCATGACCAGTGCAGCCGTCGTCGACGAGGTCGGTGCCAGGTTGAGCGGGCAGGCTTCGTGCTCGACGTGAACGTTGAGATTGACCTCGGCAGCCTTGGCCAGCGGCGATTGTGGATTGCCGGTGACGCTGATCAACTGGATGCCCAGACGTTTGATCAACGGCAGCAGGGTGACGATTTCGTTGGTCGAGCCCGAATTGGACAGGGCCAGAATCACGTCATCACGAGTGATCATGCCCATGTCGCCATGGCTGGCTTCGGCCGGATGTACGAAGAATGCAGGAGTGCCGGTGCTGGCCAGGGTGGCGGCAATCTTGTTGCCGATGTGCCCGGATTTGCCCATGCCGACCACGACTACACGGCCCTTACTGGCCAGAATCATCTCGCAAGCGCGTACGAAATCGGCGTCGATATGGGGCAGCAAGCCTTGAACGGCTTCCACTTCGAGGCGGATGGTGCGTTGTGCCGATTGAATCAGGTCGCTGGTTTGGCTCATGTCAGAAATCGTATAGCCCGATGAAAAGGCGGCGATTATAGCGGTTATGTGGCAAAGCCTCACGCAAGTTCGTCGTGCTTTGTCATTCGCCGTAACTAAAAGCCCGAAAAAGCGTCTGTAACCCTGTCATATCGTTGAACACGGCCCGGCACAAGCCTTGGGCGCGCGCCCTTTGCAGTGATATAGTTCGCCGCCAGTTCGGCCTGCCCGGGATGTATGTGCTTTTCCAGGAAAGCCTGGCGTCCGAGTGAGAGGCTGCATCGCAAGGAGTTTAGATGAGTGCCGATAACGCCTACGCGGTCGAGCTGAAGGGAGTCTCCTTCAAGCGCGGTGCGCGCAGCATTTTCAATAACGTCGATATCCGTATCCCGCGCGGCAAGGTCACCGGCATCATGGGGCCTTCCGGGTGTGGCAAGACCACGCTGCTGCGGTTGATGGGCGCACAATTGCGTCCAACCAGCGGTGAGGTCTGGGTCAACGGTCAGAACCTGCCGAAGCTTTCGCGCAGCGATCTGTTCGACGCGCGCAAGCACATGGGTGTGCTGTTTCAAAGTGGCGCCCTGTTCACCGATCTCGATGTTTTCGAGAACGTCGCTTTCCCCCTGCGCGTTCATACCGAGTTGCCGGAAGAAATGATCCGCGACATCGTCCTGCTCAAATTGCAGGCGGTGGGTTTGCGCGGCGCCATCGAGCTGATGCCCGATGAGCTGTCCGGTGGCATGAAGCGTCGTGTTGCATTGGCCCGCGCCATTGCCCTCGACCCACAGATTCTTATGTATGACGAACCGTTCGTCGGTCAGGATCCGATCGCCATGGGCGTGTTGGTGCGCCTGATCCGTTTGCTCAACGATGCGCTGGGGATCACCAGTATCGTGGTTTCCCACGATCTGGCCGAGACCGCGAGCATCGCCGACTACATTTATGTCGTCGGTGATGGTCAGGTGTTGGGGCAGGGCACGCCGGACGAGTTGATGAACTCGGACGAGCCGCGTATCCGTCAATTCATGACCGGCAACCCGGATGGCCCGGTGGCGTACCACTTTCCAGCGACGGATTACCGCGCAGATCTTCTGGGGAAGCGTTGATGCGCAGACTTTCATTAATAGAACGCGTACGCCGTTTCGGCGCAGCTGCGATCGACGCCATTGCGGTGTTCGGTCGGGCAACGTTGTTCCTGTTTCATGCCTTGCTGGGGCGTGGCGGTATCAGCGGTGGCTTCGGCCTGCTGGTCAAGCAGCTGCATTCAGTCGGCGTGATGTCGCTGGTGATCATTGTTGTTTCCGGGATTTTCATCGGCATGGTGCTGGCGCTGCAGGGCTTCAGCATTCTGTCGAGCTACGGTTCGGAGCAGGCGGTCGGGCAGATGGTTGCGCTGACGTTACTGCGTGAACTCGGCCCGGTCGTCACTGCTCTACTGTTCGCCGGGCGTGCCGGTTCTGCGCTGACTGCAGAAATCGGCAACATGAAGTCCACCGAACAGCTGTCCAGCCTGGAAATGATCGGCGTCGACCCACTCAAGTACATCATTGCCCCGCGCCTGTGGGCCGGCTTCATTTCCCTGCCGGTGCTGGCGATGATTTTCAGCGTGGTGGGTATCTGGGGCGGTTCGTGGGTGGCTGTCGACTGGTTGGGCGTGTATGAAGGTTCCTACTGGGCGAACATGCAAAACAGCGTCAACTTCACCAGCGATGTGCTCAATGGCGTCATCAAGAGTGTAGTTTTTGCCTTTGTCGTCACCTGGATCGCCGTATTCCAAGGCTATGACTGCGAGCCCACTTCCGAGGGGATCAGTCGTGCCACCACCAAGACCGTGGTATTTGCCTCGCTGGCAGTGCTCGGCCTGGACTTTATTCTGACCGCTTTGATGTTTGGAGATTTCTGATGCAAAACCGCACCCTGGAAATCGGTGTCGGCCTGTTCCTGCTGGCAGGGATCCTGGCTTTGCTGCTGCTTGCACTGCGCGTCAGTGGTCTGTCTCCGACATCGACCACCGACACGTATAAACTTTATGCCTACTTTGACAATATCGCCGGTTTGACGGTCAGAGCCAAAGTGACCATGGCCGGTGTAACCATCGGCAAGGTCACGGCGATCGATCTGGATCGCGACAGCTTCACCGGTCGGGTGACCCTGCAAGTGGATAAAAAGGTCGACAACCTGCCGACTGACTCCACAGCGTCTATCCTGACCGCGGGTCTGCTGGGCGAGAAGTACATCGGTATCAGCGTCGGTGGCGAAGACAAGCCGCTGACGGATGGTGGAACCATCCACGACACGCAGTCGTCTCTGGTACTGGAAGACCTGATCGGTAAATTCCTGCTCAATACCGTTAGCAAAGATGCCAAATGAGGAGCTTTGAATGATCTCTATCTTGCGACGCAGTCTGTTGGTATTACTCGCGGCTCTGCCGTTGATGGGTAATGCCGTTGCTGCTGCGACTTCGGCACATGATCTGGTTCAGGACACAACCACCCGGTTGCTGGCCGACCTGGCGGCCAACAAAGAAAAGTACAAGCAGGATCCGAGCGATTTCTACACCGCGCTCAACACCATCGTCGGGCCGGTAGTGGACGCCGAGGGCATCTCCAAAAGCATCATGACGGTCAAGTATTCGCGCAAGGCCACCCCTGCGCAGATGAAGACCTTCGAAGAAAACTTCAAGAAAGGTCTGTTCCAGTTCTACGGCAACGCCTTGCTTGAATACAACAACCAGGGCATTACCGTCGATCCTGCCAAGGATGAGTCGGGCGATCGCACCAGTGTTGGCATGGTTGTAAAAGGCAGCAGCGGCGCGATCTATCCAGTGCAGTACACATTGGAGAAGATCAACGGCGAGTGGAAACTGCGCAACGTGATCATCAACGGCATCAACATTGGCAAACTGTTCCGTGACCAGTTCGCTGACGCGATGCAGCGCAATGGCAACGACCTCGACAAGACCATCAACGGTTGGGCGGGTGAAGTGGCCAAGGCCAAGGAATCCACCGAAAAGAACCCAGCGCAATGAATGAGGCAGCAGTTCGTATGAGTGATGTCGACGAGCTATTGCTCAGCGGAGTGCTGGATTACCGCACCGGCCCTGACTTGCGAAAGGAAGGGCAGGCGTTGATCAAGTCCAGCAAGGCGTCAGCGCTGGTCATCGATTGTTCGGCAGTGAAGAAGTCCAGCAGCGTCGGCCTGTCGTTGCTGCTGTGCTTCATGCGCGATGCGCAAGCGGCTGGCAAGGCTGTGAGCATCCGCGCAATGCCTGAAGACATGCGCGAAATCGCTCAGGTCAGCGAACTGACCGAGCTGTTGGCGCATCCCTGAACCCGCATCATTAAAGAAGCCCCCCGTCAGAGTCCTGCCATGCGGGGTTCGCAGGCGCGGGGCTTTTTTGTATGATGTCCGACCCGTGCGCACAGGGCGCCGATTGAGGTTGAGCATGCAGGCCGTAGAAGTGAAGAGCTTCCTTGAAGGAAAGCTGCCCGGAACGTTGGTAGAAGTTGAGGGCGAAGGCTGCAATTTCCAGCTGAACGTGATTAGCGATGAACTGGCGGCGTTGAGCCCGGTGAAGCGTCAGCAGCAGATCTATGCCCATTTGAACCCATGGATCACCGATGGCAGCATCCATGCGGTCACTATGAAATTTTTCAGCAGCGCGGCCTGGGCCGAGCGCACCTGAGCCTAAGGGCGTCGAGATTCTTATGGATAAATTGATTATTACCGGTGGCGCTCGTCTTGATGGCGAGATCCGCATTTCCGGGGCAAAGAACTCTGCCCTGCCGATCCTGGCTGCCACGCTGCTGTGCGATGGCCCGGTGACCGTTGGCAACCTGCCGCACCTGCACGACATCACCACCATGATCGAGCTGTTCGGTCGCATGGGCATTGAGCCGGTGATCGACGAGAAACTCAGCGTCGAAATCGACCCGCGCACCATCAAGACCCTGATCGCCCCGTACGAACTGGTGAAAACCATGCGTGCGTCGATCCTGGTACTGGGCCCGATGGTTGCCCGTTTCGGTGAAGCCGAAGTCGCACTGCCTGGCGGTTGCGCCATCGGTTCGCGTCCGGTCGACCTGCACATCCGTGGTCTTGAAGCCATGGGCGCGGTCATCGACGTCGAAGGCGGCTACATCAAGGCCAAGGCGCCTGAAGGTGGCCTGCGCGGGGCAAGCTTCTTCTTCGATACCGTCAGTGTGACCGGTACCGAGAACATCATGATGGCCGCTGCTCTGGCCAAGGGCCGCAGCGTGTTGCAGAACGCCGCTCGCGAACCTGAAGTGGTTGACCTGGCGAACTTCCTCAACGCCATGGGCGCCAAGGTTTCCGGCGCCGGCACCGACACCATCACCATTGATGGCGTCGAGCGTCTGGGTTCGTGCTTCTACAAAGTCATGCCTGACCGTATCGAAACCGGCACCTACCTGGTCGCTGCTGCCGTGACCGGTGGCCGCGTCAAGGTCAAGGACACCGATCCGACCATCCTCGAAGCCGTTCTGGATAAACTCCGTGAAGCCGGCGCAGAAATCACCTGCGGTGAAGACTGGATCGAGCTGAACATGCACGGCAAGCGTCCGAAAGCTGTGAACGTGCGCACCGCGCCGTACCCGGCTTTCCCGACTGACATGCAGGCACAGTTCATCTCGCTCAACGCCATTGCCGAAGGCACTGGTGCGGTGATCGAGACGATCTTCGAAAACCGTTTCATGCACGTATACGAACTGCACCGCATGGGCGCCAAGATCCAGGTCGAAGGCAACACTGCCATCGTTACCGGTACTGAAGTTCTCAAGGGCGCGCCAGTCATGGCCACCGACCTGCGTGCTTCGGCCAGCCTGGTGATCTCGGCACTGGTTGCTGAAGGCGACACCCTGATCGACCGCATCTACCACATAGACCGTGGTTACGAGTGCATCGAAGAAAAACTGCAGATGCTGGGCGCCAAGATCCGTCGCGTTCCGGGCTGATTGCTGCACGTGGACACAGGGACGTGTCCGTTGAATTCGTTTTGAGTCGAGCCGGTTTCCGGCTCGATGTGTGTCCGGCGCCGATTGCGACCGGGCATGAGTACCTTGATAAGGACTGACGTTTCCCATGTTGACCATCGCACTGTCCAAGGGCCGCATCCTTGACGACACCCTGCCGCTTCTCGCCGAAGCGGGCATCGTGCCGACCGAGAATCCGGACAAGAGCCGCAAGCTGATTATTCCTACGACTCAGCCAGACGTACGTCTGCTGATCGTGCGCGCCACTGACGTGCCGACCTATGTCGAGCATGGCGCGGCCGACCTCGGCGTCGCCGGTAAAGACGTGTTGATGGAATACACCGGCCAGGGCCTGTACGAGCCACTGGATCTGCAAATCGCGCAGTGCAAACTGATGACCGCCGGCAAGATCGGTGCGCCAGAGCCCAAGGGCCGTCTGCGCGTGGCGACCAAGTTCGTCAACGTCGCCAAGCGTTACTACGCCGAGCAGGGCCGTCAGGTCGACATCATCAAGCTTTACGGCTCGATGGAGCTGGCACCGCTGATCGGTCTCGCCGACAAGATCATCGACGTCGTCGACACCGGCAACACCCTGCGCGCCAACGGTCTGGAACCTCAGGAACTGATCGCCACGATCAGCTCGCGCCTGGTGGTCAACAAGGCTTCGATGAAAATGCAACACGCCCGAATCCAGGCGTTGATCGACACCCTGCGCAATGCAGTGGAGTCTCGACACCGCGGCTGATTCACCTGCGCGACCTTGAGTCGCGCCCGTCTATCCGCCTCATAGCCAGAATCTCAGGTGCCCAAGCGGAAACGACTGGCTAGGGAAGGTGCGCTGACGTTTAATAACGACCGCGCCTTACTCCAAAAGGCAATCTAACTGCAGCAGAACAATTTCTCAGAAGTATAAAAAACGCGTAGTGGCCAGCCTTTTGAAGCAAGGCCCTACGGGTTGGCACTGTGCCCGCACCATGCAGCGTTGCGGGACTCGGTAAGGAAAAACCCCTTACCTTCGTCCCGCGCCTTGCCTGGTACGGGCACAGTACCAACGCGATCGTTATTAAACGTCAGCGCACCTTCGGGCGCCTGAGTTTTTGCCATTCCTATGAGGCTCTCGCTATGACCGCAACGACTGCAATTCGCCGACTCAACGCTGCTGACCCGGATTTCGCGCATCATCTGGATCATCTGCTGAGCTGGGAAAGTGTGTCTGACGACTCGGTCAATCAGCGCGTGCTGGACATCATCAAGGCTGTGCGCGAGCGCGGTGACGCGGCGCTGGTCGAGTTCACCCAGAAGTTCGACGGCCTCGAAGTCGCGTCGATGGCCGACCTGATCCTGCCGCGCGAGCGTCTGGAACTGGCGCTGACGCGCATCACCGTGCCGCAGCGTGAAGCACTGGAAAAAGCCGCGGCCCGCGTGCGCAGCTACCACGAAAAACAGAAGCAGGATTCCTGGAGCTATACCGAGGCTGACGGCACCGTGCTGGGCCAGAAGGTCACGCCGCTGGATCGCGCCGGTCTGTACGTGCCGGGTGGCAAGGCGTCGTACCCATCCTCTGTATTGATGAACGCGATTCCGGCCAAGGTCGCCGGTGTGACCGAAGTGGTCATGGTCGTGCCGACCCCGCGCGGTGAAATCAACGAGCTTGTGCTGGCGGCGGCGTGCATCGCTGGCGTTGACCGCGTGTTCACCATCGGTGGCGCACAAGCCGTTGCCGCGTTGGCCTACGGCACAGAAAGCGTGCCGAAAGTCGACAAGGTGGTTGGCCCGGGCAACATCTATGTCGCCACGGCCAAGCGCCACGTTTTCGGTCAGGTTGGCATCGACATGATTGCCGGCCCTTCGGAAATCCTCGTGGTGTGCGACGGCCAGACCGATCCGGACTGGATCGCCATGGACCTGTTCTCGCAAGCCGAGCACGACGAAGACGCGCAGGCGATTCTGGTCAGCCCGGACGCCGAGTTCCTCGACAAGGTCGCCGCCAGCATCGACAAACTGCTGCCGACCATGGATCGCGCGACCATCATCGAAACCTCGATCAATGGCCGTGGTGCACTGATTCACGTGAAAGACATGGCCCAAGCCATCGAAGTCGCCAACCGCATCGCCCCGGAACACTTGGAGTTGTCGGTCGCTGATCCGCAAGCCTGGTTGCCGCAGATCCGCCACGCTGGCGCGATCTTTATGGGCCGTCACACCTCCGAAGCGCTGGGCGATTACTGCGCGGGCCCGAACCACGTATTGCCGACCTCCGGCACCGCGCGGTTTTCGTCGCCGCTGGGTGTGTATGACTTCCAGAAGCGTTCGTCGATCATCTTCTGCTCCGAGGCCGGTGCTTCCGAGCTGGGTAAAACTGCCTCCGTGCTGGCCCGTGGCGAATCGCTGAGCGCGCACGCGCGCAGCGCCGAATACCGCATCAAAGACGAACAGAAGGGAAACTGAAAAATGAGCAAATTCTGGAGCCCGTTCGTTAAAAATCTGGTGCCGTACGTGCCGGGCGAACAACCGAAGCTGACCAAACTGGTCAAGCTCAACACCAACGAAAACCCGTACGGGCCATCGCCAAAAGCCTTGGCGGCCATGCAGGTCGAGCTGAATGACAACCTGCGTCTGTACCCGGATCCGAACAGCGATCTGCTGAAAACCGCTGTCGCCAACTACTACGGCGTTCAGAGCAATCAGGTGTTCCTCGGCAACGGTTCGGATGAAGTGCTCGCGCACATTTTCCACGGTCTGCTGCAACACGATCAGCCGCTGCTGTTCCCGGACATCAGCTACAGCTTCTATCCGGTTTACTGCGGTTTGTACGGCATCAAGTTTGATGCGGTGCCGCTGGATGCGCAGTTCCAGATCGACCCGGCTGACTATGCCAAGCCGAACGGCGGGATCATTTTTCCTAACCCGAACGCCCCGACCGGTTGCCTGCTGGCGCTGGAAGCGGTCGAGCAAATCCTCAAGGCCAGCCCGGATTCGGTAGTGGTTGTTGATGAGGCGTATATCGACTTCGGCGGCGAGACGGCGATCAGTCTGGTCGATCGTTATCCGAACCTGCTGGTGACGCAGACCCTGTCCAAGTCGCGCTCGCTGGCAGGTTTGCGCGTGGGTCTGGCGGTGGGGCATCCGGACTTGATCGAGGCGCTGGAGCGGATCAAGAACAGCTTCAACTCTTATCCGCTGGATCGTCTGGCGATTGTCGGTGCTGGTGCCGCGTTCGAAGATCGCGAGTATTTCGACAAGACCTGCCGGTTGGTGATCGAGAGCCGCGAGTGGGTGATCGCTCAGTTGCAGGCCAAGGGTTTTGAGGTGTTGCCGTCGGCGGCGAACTTCATCTTTGCGCGGCATCCGCAGCATGATGCGGCGGGGCTGGCGGCTAAATTGCGCGAGCAAGGCGTGATTGTGCGGCACTTCAAGCAGGAGCGGATTGCGCAGTTCCTGCGGATTTCGATTGGCACGCCGGAGCAGAATCAGGCGCTGATCGACGGTCTGGGCAACCTTTAAACCACCGCTGCACCCTGTAGGAGTGAGCCTGCTCGCGATGCGTTTCAGCATTCAACATGTGAGTTGAATGACACACCGCAATCGCGAGCAGGCTCACTCCTACAGGGGATTTGTGGTGGTTACTCGTGATGCGGTTCGCCAAGGAATGTCAGCGAACTAAACAACCCACGACTATTCACATCAGCACTGTCCTTCACCGGCACCTCAACCTGCGCCGCAATCACATTCAGCCCTTCATTTCTCACCAATACCTGCGCCCGGCCATCCTTATCCGTCTCGGCGCTCAACGTATTCGGCGCATTGCGATAGTCGCCAATCAACTTCACCCCCGCCGCCGGTTTGCCATCGAGCAATACCCGCACCGGCAATGATTTCCCCGGCCCCACAGTCAACGGGTCAACCTCTGGCAAAATCAGCAGCTTGATCTGATCCAGCTTCGGCAACTTCGCCCCCGGCTGATAAATCGCCAGACTGTATTTAAACGTCTCCGTCGCCTCGACAGCGCCAGGTACTTTGCTGCGGCCTTCATTGACCCACTTCTTGTCAGCCGTCTGCGACCACATGCCGTTATTCAGCTCCACGGCCATCACCGCAGGCGACTTCAGCGGTTTCAAACGTGCGTGATCGGCGAGTCGCTCAACGCTGACCGGAATCATCTTGCCGCCCGCGTCATAAGCCCAGGCGCCGCTGATTTTCTGCGCCTTGAACGCGTTGTCTTCGGCGCCATGGCCGTAGATCACTTCGATATTGCCTCGCCGTTGTTCGGTCCACAGGCCATGAGCCGAGACTTGGCCGGCGAACAGGGCGGCGATGAGCACGAGGGTTTTGCCGTATTGCATGGTGACGTCCTTTTACAGATTGAGTGTCAGGCTGACGGTGAAATTGCGCGGCTCGCCGGGGTTGACCCAGTAATTGCTGTACGAGCGCTCGTAGTATTTTTCGTCGAAGAGGTTGTTCAGGTTCAGGCCGACGGTGACGTTGTCGCTGGCCTTGTAGTGGGCCAGCAGGTCGACGGTGTGATAGGCCGGCAATTCAAAATCGCTGCCGGATTCACCGGAGCGGTCGCCGACATAAGTGAACGCCGCGCCGACGTCCGAGCCGCGCAAACGGCCATCCTGAAACTCATACACTCCGAGCAGACTGCCGCTGCGTTTGGCCACGCCGAGGATGCGGCTGCCGGTGGGAATCACCGCGTCACCCTGAGTGACTTCGGCGTCGATATAAGCGAAGGCACCGATCACCCGCACCGCATCGGTGACTTGCCCGGTGACTTGCCAATCGAAGCCGCGACTGCGCGCCTTGCCCATCGCGCGGCTGGTGTCGGTGCCCGGGTCGAGGGCGAGGACGTTTTCCTTGTCGATGTGGAAGAAGGCGAGGGTGCTGCTCAGGCGCTCGTCGAACAGCTCGTTCTTGATGCCGACTTCGTAGCCGACGCCTTCTTCCGGGTCAAAGGATTTGCCGGACGCGTCGAGGCCATTGTTCGGTTTGAACGAGGTCGAGGCGTTGGCGAACAGACCGGTTTGCGGCGTCAGTTGATAGAGCAGGCCGGCGCGTTGGGTGAGGGCGTCATGCCGTTGGTTGCTCGTGGCGTTGCGGCTGTAATCGTCGATGTGTTGATCGAAATGTTCGAAACGCGCACCGATCATCCCGCGCAGTTTGTCGGTGAAGATGATTTGATCCTGCAGGTTCAGCGCATGGCTTTCGACGTGTTCGAACGTATCCGTGCCCGAGCGTGCACCATTGGGTTTCGGCTGGCCGTAGATCGGGTTGTAGATGTCGATCGCGTAGGGGCCGCCAGCAATCGTGGTGACGCGCTCGTTCTTGCGGAAGTTCTCGTATTCGGTGCCGATCAGCAATTCGTGCTGCCAAGGGCCGAGGTCGAACAGGCCGCGCAGCTCAAGTTGGGTGATGCTGTCGTGCCAGTTGGTGTCGCGCTCGCGATAGCGGCGGTTGACGGTGTGGCCGTCGGCGTTCAGCGGACGCGTTTCCGAAGCGAAGCCCCAGAGTGTGCCGTCCTTGTAATGACTGGCTAGGCGCAGCTTCCAGCTGTCGTTGAGGTGGTGTTCGAGGGTCGCTTGCAGCAGGTTGTTGTGGTTATCGATGTTGCCGTCGTTGGGTTCACCGAGGAAGGTCGAGCGCGACACGCCGCTCCATGTGTTGTTCGGCGCAACGATGCCGCGATCGAACGTGGAGCTGTGACGGACGATTTCGCTTTCCACCAACAGCGACGTGTCCGGGTTCAATTGCCAACTGATCGAAGGCGCGACGAACACGCGCTTGCTGTCGACGTGATCGCGAAAACTGTTGTTGTCCTCGACCGCGAGGTTGATCCGCGAGAGCACATCGCCCTGATCATCCAGTGGCGTGTTGACGTCCAGCGCGGTGCGATAGCGATCCCAACTGCCGGCGCTGGTTTGCAGCGTGGTAAAGGCTTCGGGCTGCGGTTTCTTGGTGACGATGTTCACTGTGCCGCCCGGATCGCCTCGACCGTACAGGCTGGCCGCCGGGCCTTTGAGCACCTCAATGCGCTCGATGTTGGCCGCATCCGGCGTGCTCGGATAACCGCGATTGGCGCTGAAACCGTCCTTGTAGAACTCAGAGGTGGTGAAACCGCGCACGCTGTACTCGTAAAGCGTCAGCCCACCGAAGTTGTTCTGCTTCGACACGCCGCCAGCAAAATCCAATGCGCGCTCGACGCTGGTGCTGCCCAGATCCTTGAGCACGCTGGCGGGTACTACGCTGATTGCTTGCGGGATATCACGAATCGCCGTGTCGCTTTTGGTCGCGCTGGACGAACGCGTGGCGCGATAACCCTTGACCGGGCCGGTCGGCGATTCGTAATCGGAGATAACGCTGATGGCGTCGAGTTCGAGGGGTTGCGGTTCTTCGGCGAAGGCTGGATCAACCAGCAAACCGAGGCTCAGGCCGAGCAGGGAGGCCTTTGTTCGAGACGACATGTTATGTTGTTCCAATTCCTAGAATTGAAACAATATAACATGCCTTTTGAGAATGTCTTTTATTCGCGCGCCTGGCGCGAAAAAAGTTTTACTCTTCTTTTTCCTGCACTGGCGCTGGTGGTGGACGCAGACCAATTTCAGCGGTCAGCTTCAACTCTTTACCGTTACGCATCACCTGAATGGTCACCTTGTCAGTCGGTTTGATCCGCGCAACCTGGTTCATCGAGCGACGACCATCCCCGGCCGGCTCGCCATCAATGCTCAGGATCACGTCACCCAATTGCAGACCAGCCTTCTGTGCTGGGCCATCGCGGAAGATCCCCGCCACGACAATCCCCGGACGCCCGGACAAGCCAAACGACTCGGCCAGTTCCTGGGTCAGCGGCTGCACTTCAATCCCCAGCCAGCCACGGATCACCTGGCCGTGTTCGATGATCGACTTCATCACTTCCATCGCCAGTTTCACCGGAATGGCAAAACCGATGCCTTGCGAGCCGCCGGACTTGGAGAAAATCGCGGTGTTGATGCCGGTGAGGTTGCCGTTGGCGTCGACCAGTGCGCCGCCGGAGTTGCCCGGGTTGATCGCCGCGTCGGTCTGGATGAAGTCTTCGTAGTTGTTCAGGCCCAACTGGTTGCGGCCGGTGGCGCTGATGATGCCCATGGTCACGGTCTGGCCGACACCGAACGGGTTGCCGATGGCCAGCGCGACATCGCCGATACGGATGTTGTCAGAGCGGCCGACGGTGATCGCCGGCAGGTTTTTCAGATCGATTTTGAGGACGGCGAGGTCGGTTTCCGGGTCGCTGCCGATGACGCGGGCAAGGGTTTCACGACCGTCCTTCAACGCCACGACGATCTGATCGGCGCCGCTGGTAACGTGGTTGTTGGTGAGGATGTAGCCTTCCGGGCTCATGATCACGCCGGAACCGAGGCTCGATTCCATACGCTTCTGCTTCGGCGAGTTGTCACCGAAGAAGCGGCGGAACTGCGGATCCTCAAACAGCGGATGGTTGGGCTTGTTGATGACTTTGGTGGTGTACAAGTTGACCACCGACGGCGCCGCGATGGTCACCGCGTCGGCATAGGACACCGGGCCCTGCTGCACGCTGGTGGTTTGCGGGGCCTGTTGCAGGTTGACGTCGAGGCTCGGCAGCCCGACCCATTGCGGGTAACGCTGAATAATCAACAGAGCGATAAGCACACCGGCCAACAACGGCCAGCCCATAAAACGCAGCGCCTTGAACATTAAGCACGTCCTGGAAAAGTTGCAGGCGGGGTCAGACCGCCCATAATGTCGCGCATTATACGAGGCCGCGCGTGCCTCTGAACGGGATATTTAGGAGTCTTTCATGGCCGTTGCCCTCAGCACCCTCGTCGAAGAAGCCGACCGTTACCTTGGCAGTGCGAAAATCGCCGATTATTGCCCCAACGGCTTGCAGGTCGAAGGCCGGCCGCAGGTGATGCGTATTGTCAGTGGCGTCACTGCCAGTCAGGCCTTGCTCGACGCTGCCGTTGAGGCCGGGGCGGATCTGGTGCTGGTGCATCACGGTTACTTCTGGAAGGGCGAAAACCCGTGCATCACCGGTATGAAACAGCGCCGGTTGAAGACGCTGCTCAAGCACGACATCAGCTTGCTCGCCTATCACTTGCCGCTGGATCTGCACCCGGACGTGGGCAATAACGTGCAGCTTGCTCGCCAACTGGACATCACCGTCGAAGGGCCGCTGGATCCGGATAACCTGAAAATCGTCGGCCTGGTCGGCTCGTTGAAAGACCCGATGACCGCCCGCGACTTCGCCCGCAAAGTGCAGGAAGTCATGGGCCGTGAGCCGCTGCTGATTGAAGGCAGCCCGATGATTCGTCGGGTCGGCTGGTGTACTGGCGGTGGCCAAGGTTACATCGATCACGGCGTGGCGGCGGGCGTCGATTTGTTCCTCAGTGGCGAAGCGTCCGAGCAGACGTTCCACAGCGCTCGCGAAAACGACATCAGCTTCATCGCCGCCGGCCACCACGCCACCGAACGCTACGGCGTGCAGGCGCTGGGCGACTACCTGGCAAAACGCTTCGCCCTCGAACACATCTTCATCGACATCCCCAACCCGATCTGACTGACACGACCTCTGTAGGAGCTGCCGAAGGCTGCGATCTTTTGATCTTTAAAAACAAGATCAAAAGATCGCAGCCTTCGGCAGCTCCTACAGGGGCGGGTTGGCCGAACTGGTGGGCATATTCATATGCCCTTTCGTTCTAGCCCGCGTCCTGATTAGAAGAAGGTCGCTGTGCTAGGATTCCCCGCTCGAACACGGCCCGCTGGCCGTTCATAAGAAAGTTTTCGTGAGTAGCCATGGTCGACAAACTGACGCATCTGAAACAGCTGGAGGCGGAAAGCATCCACATCATCCGCGAGGTGGCCGCCGAGTTCGATAACCCGGTGATGCTGTACTCCATCGGTAAAGACTCCGCCGTGATGCTGCATCTGGCACGCAAGGCGTTCTTCCCGGGCAAGCTGCCGTTTCCGGTGATGCACGTCGACACCCGCTGGAAATTCCAGGAGATGTACAAGTTCCGCGACAAGATGGTCGAAGAACTGGGCCTGGACTTGATCACCCACATCAACCCCGATGGCGTGGCGCAGAACATCAACCCGTTCACCCACGGCAGCGCCAAGCACACCGACATCATGAAAACCGAAGGCCTGAAACAGGCACTCGACAAGCATGGTTTCGACGCAGCCTTCGGCGGCGCCCGTCGCGATGAAGAGAAATCCCGCGCCAAAGAGCGCGTGTACTCGTTCCGCGACAGCAAGCATCGCTGGGATCCGAAAAATCAGCGTCCGGAGCTGTGGAACGTCTACAACGGCAAGGTCAACAAGGGCGAATCCATCCGTGTATTCCCTCTGTCGAACTGGACCGAACTGGACATCTGGCAGTACATCTACCTCGAAGGCATCCCGATTGTGCCGCTGTACTTCGCCGCCGAACGCGAAGTGATCGAGAAGAACGGCACGCTGATCATGATCGACGACGAGCGCATCCTCGAGCACCTGTCCGATGAAGACAAAGCGCGCATCGTCAAAAAGAAAGTGCGTTTCCGCACCCTTGGCTGCTACCCGTTGACGGGCGCCGTGGAGTCCGAAGCCGAAACGCTGACGGACATCATTCAAGAAATGCTCCTGACGCGAACTTCCGAGCGCCAGGGCCGTGTCATCGACCACGATGGCGCCGGCTCGATGGAAGACAAAAAACGTCAGGGTTATTTCTAAGGGGTTGTCATGTCGCACGTATCTGTT
>NZ_JBIVMX010000015.1:19643-104259 GCF_044753305.1 Pseudomonas sp. NPDC088429
CCAGCACGAACGTAAAGAGCTGCTGCGCTTTTTGACTTGCGGTAACGTCGATGACGGCAAGAGCACCCTGATCGGGCGCCTGCTGCACGACTCGAAAATGATCTACGAAGATCATCTGGAAGCGATTACCCGCGATTCGAAGAAAGTCGGCACCACCGGTGATGACATCGACCTGGCATTGCTGGTTGACGGCCTGCAGGCCGAGCGTGAGCAGGGCATCACCATTGATGTTGCTTACCGTTATTTCTCCACCGCGAAACGCAAATTCATCATCGCCGACACCCCCGGCCATGAGCAGTACACCCGCAACATGGCCACTGGTGCCTCCACCTGTGACCTGGCGATCATCCTGGTCGACGCGCGTTACGGCGTGCAGACCCAGACCCGTCGCCACAGCTTCATTGCTTCCCTGTTGGGGATCAAACACATCGTCGTCGCCATCAACAAGATGGACTTGAAGGGCTTCGACGAAGGCGTGTTCGAGTCGATCAAGGCCGACTACCTGAAGTTCGCCGAAGGCTTGAAGATGAAGCCGACCAGCATGCATTTCGTGCCGATGTCTGCCCTCAAGGGCGACAACGTGGTCAACAAGTCCGAGCGCTCGCCTTGGTACAAAGGCCAGTCGCTGATGGAAATTCTTGAGACCGTGGAAGTCGCGGGCGACCGCAACTTCACCGATCTGCGTTTCCCGGTGCAGTACGTCAACCGTCCGAACCTGAACTTCCGTGGTTTCGCCGGCACGCTGGCCAGCGGCATCGTGCACAAGGGTGACGAAGTCGTGGTGCTGCCGTCGGGCAAGAGCAGCCGCGTGAAATCCATCGTCACCTTCGAAGGTGAGCTGGAACACGCCGGTCCAGGTCAGGCAGTGACGCTGACCATGGAAGACGAAATCGACATCTCCCGTGGCGACCTGTTGGTGCATGCCGACAACGTGCCGCCAGTCACCGACAGCTTCGAAGCGATGCTGGTGTGGATGGCTGAAGAGCCGATGCTGCCGGGCAAGAAATACGACATCAAACGCGCTACCAGTTATGTGCCGGGCTCGATTGCCAGCATCGTTAACAAGGTTGACGTGAACACCCTGGAAGAAGGCCCGGCGAGCGCGTTGCAGCTCAACGAAATCGGCAAGGTGAAGATTGCGCTTGATGCGCCAATCGCCCTCGACGGTTACGAAAGCAACCGCACTACCGGCGCGTTCATCATCATCGACCGCTTGACCAACGGCACCGTCGGCGCCGGCATGATCGTCGCGCAGCCTGTGACGCATGGCACTGCCACGCACCACGGCAAACTGGCGCATGTTGCGACTGAGGAACGTGCTCAGCGTTTCGGCCAGCAACCGGCCACCGTGCTGTTCAGCGGTCTGTCGGGCGCGGGCAAAAGCACGCTGGCTTATGCGGTCGAGCGCAAGCTGTTCGACATGGGCCGTGCGGTGTTTGTGCTGGATGGGCAGAACCTGCGTCAGGATCTCAACAAAGGTCTGCCACAGGATCGCGCCGGTCGCACCGAGAACTGGCGTCGTGCCGCACACGTGGCGCGTCAGTTCAACGAAGCGGGTCTGCTGACCCTGGCCTCGTTCGTGGCGCCAAGCGCTGAAGGTCGCGAGCAGGCCAAGGATCTGATCGGCAAGGATCGTCTGCTGACGGTCTACGTACAGGCCTCGCCGGCCGTGTGCGCCGAGCGTGATCCGCAAGGTCTGTATGCCGCCGGTGGCGACAACATCCCGGGCGAATCCTTCCCGTACGACGTGCCGCTGAATGCCGATCTGGTGATCGACACGCAGACGCTGAGTCTGGAAGAAAGCGTCAAGCAAGTGCTGGATCTGCTGCGTCAGCGTGGCGCGATCTAAGCAATAAAGCAGCGACAAGCTTCTAGCTTCAAGCTGCAAGAAAAAGCCCGCCGATGAGTGATCATCGGCGGGCTTTTTTGTGACCTTTAAAAGTCAAAAGATCGCAGCCTTCGGCAGCTCCTGCATCAATCCATGTAGGAGCTGCCGAAGGCTGCGATCTTTTGATCTTAATGCTTTGGATATTCGCGGTGCATTTGTTCGAGCAGCGCATCCTTGTCCAGCCACAGCTGATTGATCCAGCCCTGAAACTGCAAGCGATACTCACCATCCTGATCGTAATTCTTGCCGATGAACTGCTGTGGAATCTTCAGCTCTTCAAAGTGCACCACCACATCGCGCACATTGCCGCACAGCAAGTCCCAGAACCCCGGACGCCCGGCGGGGTAATGAATGGTCACGTTGACGATCGACTCCAACTGCTCGCCCATCGCATCCAGCACAAAGGCAATCCCGCCAGCCTTCGGCTTGAGTAAATACTTGAACGGCGATTGCTGCTGCGCATGCTTGCCGTCGGTAAACCGCGTGCCTTCGACGAAGTTGAAAATCCCCACCGGGTTATGGCGAAACTTCGCGCAAGTCTTACGCGTGGTTTCCAGGTCTTTGCCTTTCTTCTCCGGGTGCTTGGCCAGGTACGCCTTGGAGTAGCGCTTCATGAATGGAAAGCCCAGCGCCCACCACGCCAGACCAATCACCGGCACCCAGATCAGCTCCTGCTTGAGGAAGAATTTCAGCGGCTGAATCCGGCGGTTGAGCACGTATTGCAGCACCAGAATATCGACCCAGCTCTGGTGGTTGCTGGTGATCAGATACGAGTGCTGATAGTCGAGGCCTTGCAAGCCTCTGAGGTGCCAGCGCGTGCGGCGCACCAGGTTCATCCAGCCTTTGTTGTTGCTGATCCACGCTTCATGGGTGTGGCTCATCAGCCAACCGGCGATGCGTTGAGTGAAGGCAAACGGCAACGCCTTGACCAGCGCCACGCAAAACAGAAACGAGCAGAGCAGAATCGTGTTGAGGGCCAACAGCAGCGAAGCGATCACACCGCGCACGGGTGCAGGTAGAAAATCCAGCATTTACACATCCATAGGTCGGTTGGCGGCTTGAATCGCGGTGAGGGCGATGGTGTAGACGATGTCATCGACTTGCGCGCCGCGCGGCAAGTCGTTCACCGGTTTGCGCAGGCCTTGCAGCATCGGCCCGAGGCTGACGCAATCGGCGCTGCGTTGCACCGCTTTATGCGTGGTGTTGCCGGTGTTCAGATCCGGGAAGACGAACACCGTGGCGCGACCGGCGACCTGACTGTTCGGCGCCAGTTGCCGGGCGACTTCTGCGTTGGCCGCGGCGTCGTATTGCAGCGGGCCGTCGATCAGCAGCGAGTGCTGTTGTTCGTGGGCGAGCAGGGTGGCCTCGCGGACTTTCTCGACTTCTTCGCCAGTGGCCGATTCGCCGCTGGAGTAACTGATCATCGCCACGCGCGGGGTGATGCCGAACGCGGCAGCCGAATCGGCACTCTGCAGAGCGATCTCGGCCAGTTCGGTCGCGCTCGGGTGCGGGTTCATCACGCAGTCACCGTAGACCAGCACTTCCTCCGGGAAGAGCATGAAGAACACCGACGACACCAGCGTGCAGCCCGGTGCCGTTTTGATCAGCTGCAAGGCAGGGCGGATGGTGTTGGCGGTGGTGTTGATCACGCCCGAGACCAAGCCGTCGACTTCATCCAGCGCCAACATCATTGTGCCGATCACCACGGTGTCTTCCAGTTGCTGTTCGGCCATCGGCGCATTAAGGCTTTTGGTTTTGCGCAGGGCCACCATCGGCTCGACGTAGCGTTCGCGGATCAGATCCGGATCAAGAATCTCCAGCCCCGGCGGCAATGTGATGCCTTGGGCGCGGGCGACGGCTTCGACGTCTTCCGGTTTCGCCAGCAACACGCAACGGGCGATCCCGCGTTCCTGACAGATCGCCGCCGCTTGCACAGTGAACGGCTCGCTGCCTTCAGGCAGGACGATGCGCTTGTTCGCTGCCTGCGCACGCTGAATCAATTGATAACGGAACACCGCTGGCGACAGGCGCATTTCCCGAGGCGTGCCGCAGCGCTGGTGCAGCCATTTGGCGTCGAGGTGGCTGGCGACGAAGTCAGTGATGATCTCCGCACGCTCGCGGTCATCAATGGGGATTTCCTTGTTCAAACCGTTGAGCAGGTTGGCGGTGTCGTAGGAGCCAGTGCTCACCGACAACACCGGCAAACCGGCCTGCAACGCGCCACGGCAGAGGTCCATGATGCGCGAATCGGGCAGGGTGTCGCTGGTCAGCAACAGCCCGGCCAGCGGCACACCGTTGATCGCGGCGAGGCTGACGGCGAGGATGATGTCGTCGCGATCGCCCGGGGTCACCACCAGTACGCCGGGCTTGAGCAGCTCGACGGTGTTGCGCATGGTACGCGCGCAAATGATGATTTTGGTCATCCGCCGGGTTTCGTAATCACCGGCGTTGAGTACCTGCGCGCCCATCAGATCGGCAACGTCGCGAGTGCGCGGCGCGTTGAGTTCTGGCTGATACGGAATGCAGCCGAGCAAGCGGAAATCACCGCTGCGCAGCAACGGCGAATGCTCCTTCAGACGCGCGGCGAAGGCGTCCATGCTTTCGTCGGTTTTGACCTTGTTGAGGATCACGCCGAGGACTTTCGGATCTTTTGGGCCACCGAACAATTGCGCCTGCAGTTCGACGCGCCCGGAGAGTTCGGCGAGCACTTCGTTTTCCGGCGCGGAGACCAGAATCACTTCGGCGTCGAGGCTCTTGGCCAAATGCAAATTGACCCGTGCGGCGTAACTGGCGCTACGGGTCGGCACCATGCCTTCGACCACCAGCACGTCTTTGCCGATGGCGGCTTGCTGGTAAAGGGTGATGATTTCTTCGAGCAACTCATCGAGCTGACCGTCGCCGAGCATCCGCTCAACGTGAGCGAGGCCCAGCGGTTGCGGCGGTTTCAGGCCGTGGGTGCGCGCCACCAGTTCGGTGGAACGCTCAGGGCCGGTGTCGCCCGGGTGCGGCTGCGCAATCGGTTTGAAGAACCCGACTTTCAGGCCCGCTCGCTCCAGCGTGCGCACCAGCCCGAGGCTGATGGAGGTCAGACCCACACCAAAATCGGTGGGTGCGATAAAAAAAGTTTGCATGCGAATTCTCTAAAGTTGCATGGCAATGGTGTCAGCTTATGTCTGGCTGACTACCGAAATTCAGTCGCCAAGGTTATCGCTAACCGAGCCTTGTGCGCACCAACCGCAGGCAAAGGGTTGACCTATTTTTTCAATACGTTGCGCCGGGTCGAGTACCCACGCGCGGGTTTGCCATGGCGGCTGATGGCGCAGGTGCTGGGTGTGGCCACAGGAAAGCTCGGCCACCCAATGGCCCTCTTCGTCTTGATGGAAGCCTGTGATCGTTGAAACCCGTTTGTCCGGGTTGTGTTCGCTTTCGCGCGATTGCTTCGCTAAACTTGGCCTTTCTATATTCTTATGCAAAAGGTCTCGCCCCATGCTGATCGCCGCCAATAAGGCTGTCTCCATCGACTATACCCTGACCAACGACGCTGGTGAGGTCATCGACAGCTCCGCCGGCGGCGCTCCGCTGGTCTACCTGCAAGGCGCAGGCAACATCATCCCGGGCCTGGAAAAAGCTCTGGAAGGCAAAACCGTTGGTGACGAGCTGGACGTTTCCGTTGAACCGGAAGACGCTTACGGCGAATACGCCGCTGAGCTGGTCAGCACCTTGAGCCGCAGCATGTTCGAAGGCGTTGACGAGCTGGAAGTCGGCATGCAGTTCCACGCTTCGGCGCCGGACGGCCAGATGCAAATCGTCACCATCCGTGACCTCGACGGCGACGACGTGACCGTTGACGGCAACCACCCGTTGGCCGGCCAGCGTCTGAACTTCAAAGTGAAGATCGTTGACATCCGTGATGCCAGCCAGGAAGAAATCGCTCATGGTCACGTCCATGGCGAAGGTGGCCATCACCACTGATTTCTGCGCTAAGCTTCGAGTACTGGAGAGGCGCCTGCGGGCGCCTTTTTAGTCCGCGGCTGTCCTTGGTGGTCTCGCCAAGTGGCTGTTTCGAGTAGAACACGGGAATCTTGGAGTTCGTCATGAGTGCTTTTCACGACCTTAAGTTGACAGCCCTGGATGGTCAGGAGCTACCGCTGGCGCCTTTCAAGGGCCAAGTCGTGCTGGTGGTCAACGTCGCCTCCAAATGCGGCTTGACCCCCCAGTATGCGGCGCTGGAAAACCTCTATCAGCAGTTCAAAGGCAAAGGCTTCAGCGTGCTGGGCCTGCCGTGCAACCAGTTTGCCGGTCAGGAACCCGGTTCTGAAAAGGACATTCAGGATTTCTGCAGCCTCAACTATGGCGTGACGTTTCCGTTGTCGAGCAAGCTCGAAGTCAACGGTCACGAACGGCATCAGCTCTACCGTCTGCTGGCGGGCGAGGGCGCGGAGTTTCCCGGTGACATCACCTGGAATTTCGAGAAGTTTCTGCTCGGCAAGGACGGCCGGGTGTTGGCGCGGTTTTCGCCGCGTACGGCGCCGGATGATCCGACCATTGTTCATGCGATTGAAAAAGCGCTGAGCTGATCAAGCAAGATCAAAAGATCGCAGCCTTCGGCAGCTCCTACAGGTGACCTCAAAATCCCATGCAGGAGCTGCCGAAGGCTGCGATCTTTTGCTCTGCGTCTTTTGATCCTTAATCACCGAAATCAATAATGCTGTTCAAAGGCTTCGGCTCTCCATATTATCGCCGTCATAAAGCCATCTCTGTGGAGCCTCTCGATGCCCGTTCAAGCCTTGTTCAAACCGTTCCACCTCGGTGCCCTCGAACTGCCGACCCGCGTGGTCATGGCGCCGATGACCCGATCTTTCTCCCCGGGTGGCGTGCCCAATTCGAAAGTCATCGAGTACTACCGCCGTCGTGCGGCCGCCGGTGTTGGCTTGATCATCACCGAAGGCACCACCGTTGGCCACGTTGCCTCGAACGGTTACCCGAACGTGCCGCAGTTCTTCGGTGAAGCGCCGTTGGCTGGCTGGAAAAAAGTCGTCGACGCCGTTCACGCTGAAGGCGGCAAGATCGTTCCGCAACTGTGGCACGTGGGCAGCGTGCGCCGCATCGGCACCGAACCGGACGCCAGCGTGCCGGGTTACGGCCCGTCGGAAAAACTCAAGGACGGCCAAGTCGTGGTGCACGGCATGACCAAACAAGACATTCAGGACGTGATCGCTGCGTTCGCCCAAGCGGCCAAGGATGCACAAAGCATCGGCATGGACGGCGTGGAAATCCACGGCGCCCACGGTTACCTGGTCGACCAGTTCTTCTGGGAAGGCAGCAACCAGCGCACCGACGAATACGGCGGCAGCCTGGCCAACCGTTCGCGTTTTGCCATCGAGTTGATTCAAGCCGTGCGTGCTGCGGTCGGCGAAGGCTTCCCGATCATCTTCCGCTTCTCGCAGTGGAAGCAGCAGGATTACACCGCGCGTCTGGTGCAGACCCCGGAAGCGCTGGGTGAATTCCTCAAGCCGTTGTCCGACGCTGGCGTGGATATTTTCCACTGCTCGACGCGCCGTTTCTGGGAACCTGAGTTCGACGGCTCTGACCTGAACCTCGCTGGCTGGACGCGAAAGCTGACGGGCAAACCGACTATCACCGTTGGCAGCGTTGGTCTGGATGGCGAGTTCCTGCAATTCATGGTCAACACCGACAAGGTCGCGCAACCGGCCAGTCTGGAGAACTTGCTGGAGCGTCTGAACAAAGAGGAATTCGATCTGGTGGCGGTGGGGCGTGCGCTGCTGGTTGACCCGGACTGGGCGTTGAAAGTCCGCGAAGGGCGTGAGCAGGATATTTTGCCGTTCAGCCGTGAGGCGTTGATGTCGCTGGTTTAAGCGGCGCTATCACTGACCTCTTCGCGGGCAAGCCTTGCTCCTACAAGCTCAACGGCATTTCGCCACGTGTCTTGTAGGAGCAAAGCTTGCTCGCGAAGGCGGTTTCAAAGGCAACAACAATTCAGGGCAGTGTCTGAGCCCCAGGCACCACCAACTCCCCCAAACATGCCCCACGCAAATGGCTCTCAAACTGCTCGATAATCGCCGCCCACCCCTGGCGACTCGCATGCTGCCGCGCATTCAGGCGCACGCAACGCAAGCGCTCATCCTCTTCCAATAACCACACCGCCGCCTCGCAAAACGCCTCTTCGTCCCCGGGCATCGCCAGCACGCCGCTGTAGCCATGGCGAATATGCTGCGCCGCCGCAGCCTGATCGTAAGCCACCACCCCCAACCCTGACGCCAACGCCTCCAGCACCACATTGCCAAAGGTTTCGGTCAGGCTCGGAAACAAAAACACATCCCCCGACGCATAGTGCGCCGCCAACGCTTCGCCACGCTGGGCACCGCAAAAAATCGCCTCAGGCAGTTCCTTTTCCAGCGCCAACCGTTGCGGCCCGTCGCCGACCACGATGAGTTTCAGATTGCGCTGTGGATAAGCGCTGCGCATTGCTTCGAAGCTGCGCTTGAGCAGGCCCAGGTTTTTCTCCGGCGCGAGGCGTCCTACGTGAATCACGGCAACGTCGCGCTCGCCGAGTCCCCATTGCTCACGCAGGGCGTTCAGGCGTTTGCTCGGGTGAAACAACTGGCTGTCCACACCGCGCGACAACAACGCCAAACGCTCGAAATGCCGACGCTCCAGTTCCAGATGTTGACTGGGACTGGGCACCAGCGTCATCGCCGAGCGATTGTGAAACCAGCGCAAATAATGCGTGAGCATCCGCGTCAGCAGGCCGAGGCCGTACTGACTGGTGTATTGCTGAAAATTTGTGTGAAAGCCGCTGACCACCGAAATCCCCAGGCGTCGCGCCGCGCGCAAAGCCGATAAACCCAGCGGGCCTTCCGTGGCGATGTACAGCACATCCGGGCGCTGGCGTTTCCAGCGGCGCAGCAATTTGTGCATCGACGACTGTCCCCATTGCAGCCCCGGATAGCCCGGCAGCGGCCAGCCTCGGCACAACAGCAGCGCGTCGTCATCGCTGCGCTGCGGATCGCCAGCCTGACGCGGGCGCACCAGATCCACTTGATGCCCACGCGCGCGCAGTCCATCGCACAAGCGGCCAAGGGTATTGGCCACGCCGTTGATTTCCGGTGGGAAGGTTTCGCTGATGAGGGTGATATGCAGAGCTGTCGTCATGACCTCAGTGTCGGCTGAGGCCATGTCGTCGTTGTGACGTTCGGATGATGGATTTGTGACGCCGCGTTAGCGTTGAGTCACCAGGTTCTCGGCGCCACGCTCACGCACCCAGAACAGCGTCGCACCGGCGACGGCGGCCGGCATCATCAAAATGTTCACCACTGGAATCAGCAGCACCAGATAGACGATCCCGCCAAAACTCATGCTCTGCCAGCGCTTCTGCCGCAACCAGGCGAGCATCTCGTTCCAGCCGAGTTTGTGGTTGTCCGCCGGGTAGTCGATGTACTGGATCGCCATCATCCACACGCCGAACAACAGCCACAGCGGCGCGGCGATGATGTTCACCACCGGGATAAACGAGAGGATGAACAGGCCGATTGCGCGGGGCAGGAAGTAGCCAAGTTTGCGCATTTCCCGGGCGAGGGTGCGCGGTACCATTTCGATCAGTTCGCCCCAGCTGAAGGCCGGGAAGTCATCGGTGCCGCGCACCACCACTTCGACTTTTTCCGCGAGGAAACCGTTGAACGGTGCGGCGATCACGTTGGCGAGCATGGTGAACGTGAAAAACACCATCAGCGCCACCAGCACGACGAACAGCGGCCAGAGGATGTAGCTGAGGAAGCTCAGCCATTCCGGCAGCGACGGCATCAGCGTGTCGACCCAGAGGCTGAACTGGTGGCCGGCCAGATAGATCAATCCGACGAACAGCACGAGGTTGATCGCCAGCGGCAGCAACACGAACAAGCGCAGGCCAGGGCTGAGAACCAGTTTGAGGCCTTCGCGCAGGTATTGCGGGCCGGACAGAACAGGGGCGGGCATAAGGTGCTCCGAGCAAGGGAAAACGCGCCGACCTTACCGACTTTGCAACGGCGGCGAAAGCGCGGTAGAGCGATCGACATTCACTGTAACAAAGACGTCCATCTCGTCAGTGTGTCGGCATAGAGACCACCTATGAGCTGGATTGTTAATCCGTATTTCCTTAATCTTGCCCCCCTCGATACGCTGCACCCAACTTTTTACAGGACTGTCGAGCTCAAGCCTTCCCCAAGGTTTTCCACGGTCCTTTTTTATTTCCGCCGGCAGTCCGGCGATCCGTGCCAGTTTTTTCGGCCCGGTCAACAGGAGCAGGTCATGTCTGAAGTCCGTCATTCGCGAGTGATTATTCTCGGTTCCGGCCCTGCCGGTTACAGCGCTGCGGTATACGCGGCCCGTGCCAACCTCAAGCCACTGCTGATCACCGGCATGCAGGCCGGCGGTCAACTGACCACCACCACCGAAGTCGACAACTGGCCGGGCGACGTTCACGGCCTGACCGGTCCAGCCCTGATGGAGCGCATGCGCGAGCACGCCGAGCGTTTTGAAACCGAGATCGTTTTCGATCACATCAACGCTGTGGATTTCGCTGCCAAGCCTTACACCCTGACCGGCGACAGCGCGGTTTACACCTGCGACGCCCTGATCATCGCCACCGGCGCCAGCGCTCGTTACCTGGGCCTGCCGTCGGAAGAAGCGTTCATGGGCAAAGGCGTTTCGGCCTGCGCAACCTGCGACGGTTTCTTCTACCGCAACAAGCCAGTCGCTGTGGTCGGCGGCGGCAACACCGCAGTTGAAGAAGCACTGTACCTGGCCAACATCGCCAGCACCGTGACCCTGATTCACCGTCGCGAAACCTTCCGCGCCGAGAAGATCCTGATCGACAAGCTCAACGCTCGCGTCGCTGAAGGCAAGATCATCCTCAAGTTGAACGCCACTCTCGACGAAGTCCTGGGCGACAACATGGGCGTGACCGGTGCGCGTCTGAAGAACAACGATGGCAGCTTCGACGAAATCACCGTCGACGGCGTGTTCATCGCCATCGGCCATACCCCGAACACCTCGCTGTTCGAAGGCCAGTTGACCCTGAAAGACGGTTACCTGGTGGTGCACGGCGGCCGTGAAGGCAATGCGACTGCGACCAGCGTCGAAGGCATCTTCGCTGCCGGTGACGTGGCTGACCACGTTTACCGTCAGGCCATCACCTCGGCCGGCGCCGGCTGCATGGCGGCACTGGACACCGAGCGTTACCTAGACGGTCTGCAGAACGCATCGTTCTAAGATCGCAGGCAAAAAAAACCGGCCAGATTGGCCGGTTTTTTTGTGTCCGGAGTTTCAGCTACGTGATGATCGTTCCCACGCTCTGCGTGGGAATGCCTCATATGGACGCTCTGCGTCCGATGGGACGCGGAGCGTCCCCGGCTGCGTTCCCACGCGGAGCGTGGGAACGATCACGGTGTAGGAGCTGCCGAAGGCTGCGATCTTTTGATCTTGATCAGCGGCGGGTCAGGGGCTGTGCGGTGAACTTCACGCCAGCCAGACCATGCTTGATCAACGCCCGGATATTGCCGTGATCGCTGCCCTCAGGCGTCGCCACCACCGAGCGATAATGCTCGCCAAACGCCAGCAGCGCTTCTTCATCACTCAGGCCTTCCAGCAGCGCCAGGCCCAAGGTCTTGCACGAACCTTCGTTCTGCCCGGCGGCGTTTTCCACGCCACCGTTGTTGAAGGCTTGCGGCTGGTAGTCGTAACCGGCAGCAATAAAAGCCAGGGTGTCGGCGAAAGCGTGCTCGCCGCTTTTCAGGCTGGCGCGCAGGGTGTTCAGGTTACTCATGGGTTTTTCCTTTGGCGAACGCCGCTTGCTGGTCGGCGCTGGCTTCTTGCTGATATTGGGCTTTCCACTCGGTGTACGGCATGCCGTAAACCACTTCGCGGGCGTCATCGAGGCTGACGTCGATCTGGCGCTCGTCGGCTTCGGCCTTGTACCACTTCGACAGGCAATTGCGGCAGAACCCGGCGAGGTTCATCAGGTCGATGTTCTGCACGTCCTTGCGGCTGTCCAGATGGGCGACCAGCCGGCGGAAGGCGGCGGCTTCGAGTTCGAGGCGTTGTTGCTCGTTCATGGAGGTCTCTTCGAGACAGCTTCAAGCGGCGAGCTTCAAGCTGCAAGTTTGAATTGTGGGTGGCGGTAGCTTAACGCTTGCAGCCCGAAGCTTGAAGCTCAGCGGCTTGCCGCGAGGGTGATCGATACCGATTCGGCAAATCGCAGCGCATGCGGCTTGTCGACTTCGACTTCGGCGTACAGCACCGAACCGTTGCTCATCACCAGATCGAGCAATTCCTGCGTCAGGCGTTCAAGCAGCGCAAAACGGTTGCCCTCGACGTGAGCGATGATCGCTTTGGTGATCGTGCGGTAGTTCAGCGCGTGATCGATGTCGTTGTCACGCACCGCTTCCTGCGCGGCATACAGAATGGTGACGTTGATCAGCACATCCTGCTTGTTGAGGATCTCGTCCTCGTTGATCCCGATAAAGGTGCGCAAGCGCAGATCCTTGACCCGGATGCGCGCCATTCCCGGTTGAAGTTGTGGCATTTACTTGCTCCGTCCAATCAATTGCAGGAACTCCTGACGGGTGTTGCTCGACTCGCGGAAGGCGCCGAGCATGACCGAGGTGTTCATCGTCGAATTCTGTTTTTCCACGCCGCGCATCATCATGCACATGTGTTTGGCTTCGATGACCACGGCGACGCCGGCGGCATCGGTGACCTGTTGCACCGCGTCGGCGATTTGCCGGGTGAGGTTTTCCTGAATCTGCAGGCGTCGGGCGAACATGTCGACCAGCCGCGCGATCTTCGATAATCCCAGCACCTTGCCCGTCGGAATATAAGCCACATGGGCCTTGCCGATGAAGGGCAGCAGGTGATGTTCGCACAACGAGTACAACTCGATGTCGGCGACGATGACCATCTCGTCACTGTCCGAAGCAAACAGCGCGCCGTTGACGATTTGCTCGACGCTCTGATCGTAACCGTGACACAGGTATTGCATGGCTTTGGCCGCGCGCACCGGGGTGTCGAGCAACCCTTCGCGGTCGGGATTTTCGCCGAGACCGATGAGGATTTCACGGTAGTTTTCGGGCAGGGAAAGGCTCATGGACATCCTCGCAGCTAGGCGTTATTTGACGTGCCGCCCGCCGTTGACGGTCAGGGTCGTACCGGTGACATAAGGGTTGTCGAGCAGATAGCGCAGGCTCTGATAGATCACTTCGCTGCCGGGCTCGATGCCCAGCGCCGATTTGGCCAGCGCTTTGGTGCGGTACGCCGCGTCGTCGTCGGGATTGAACAATAGCAGGGCCGGCGCGATGCCGTTGACCTTGATTGCTGGCGCATAGCGCGCGGCGAAGGACAGCGTCAGGCTGTCGAGCCCGGCTTTGCTGGCGCAATAGCCGATGTGTTTGCTGCTGCCCTTGCGCGTGACATCGTCGCTGATGTGGATGATGTCGGCGGGTGTCGAGCGTTGCAACAAATCGGCGCAGTGCAGGTTGATCAGGTAGGGCGCGAGCATGTGTAGATTGATCATGCGCGTGAAGGCTTCGGCCTCGCTGCCCGGGGTTTCGGCGAGCCATTCGGAGGCGTTGTGCACGATGGCGCGCAGGCTGTCGGTGTGGTTTTTCAGTTCGCTGATGAAGGCGAAAATTCCGGCTTCGCTGGAGAAGTCGGCGAACAGGCTGATGGCGCCCAAATCGCGCAGTGTTTGTACGTCGGGACGTTCGGTGCGGTAGGTGAAGATGACGCGATGACCGTCTTCAAGCAAACGCTGCGCGCAGTGCAGACCGACACGCTGGCCGGCGCCGGTGATGAGGATCGGGGCTGCGGAAGTAGACATGAACGGCTCGCATCGCGGTGGGAGCAAAAACTATAACAGCGACACGACGGAAAAGATCGCAGCCTGCGGCAGCTCCTACATTGGCCTGCTTGCCTCCCTGTAGGAGCTGCCGAAGGCTGCGATCTTTTAAAGGTGCTGCGTAGACGTTTTGGCCGGCACGCGTCGAACCGGCGTGCTGTTCAACCAATTCGCCAGTAATCGCGTCGACAGCGGAATAAAGAAATAAACCATCAATGGCGTCAGGCACAGCGTGCTGATAAACACCCGCGGCAACAGACTCATTTCGCCGAGCAACGGGCCAAGCACAAAGTTGAACAGCATCGACACCGGAAAGAACGCCAGCCAGATCGCCACCGCCTGTTTCCAGCGTGGCGGGCGCTGACCGGCCGCGCCGAACCAGCCTTCGATGCCGCTGACGCGATGTTCCTTCGGATGGGCAAACAGATCGCTGCCCCGATCCAGCCATGCCGTACGCGAGGCGGAGTGCTCCCACGCATGCAAAGTCTGTTCATCGACGAAGCGGAAAATGATTTGAAATTCGTTATCACCGGGCGGCGGAGCGAGCACGCCAGAGCCGAGATAACCGGGAAAGTCGGTGGCCAGTTGTTCGCCTTCGCGCAACCAGGCGATCAAATCCTGATAGCGACCATCGGCGACGCGACGCGCGACCATCAGCGTGACGGGGGAAGTAGACATTGTGTATCTCCGTATTTCGTTCGCGGCACTCCGGGTAGGAGTTTCGCCAGACGCGCGCCGGGGTAGAGGCCCGCGTTTATTGCCAAGCAAGGATTATTCCTGAATTTTGCGATTTAACCAGAGACTTTCGTCGCAGTTCATCGCTTTTACCTTTAGCGGGCATTGCAGCTAGAATGGATCCAATCACTTTACAAGGACGTTGAGCGCACTATGCCTGTCATCACGGAGCTGAGCCCTGTTTCACGGGCGTCTGACGCGCTCGAGCGCGAAGACCTCTTTCCCATTCGTGAAGTGTCCCGACTCACCGGGGTCAACCCGGTCACGCTGCGTGCCTGGGAGCGACGTTACGGTTTGATCGAACCGACGCGCACCGAAAGTGGGCATCGGCTGTATTCAATGACCGAAATCGAGCGCGTTCGCCGCATTGTCGAGTGGATCGATCGTGGCGTCTCCGTGAGCAAGGTCGGCAAAATCCTCGCGAAGACCGAACCGCTAAAAGCACTGGCGCACATCATTTCCGATGATCAGGTGCAGGCCGATTACCAGCAGTGGCAGCATCAGGTAAAGCGTGCGGTCAGCGCCTTCGACGATCTTGAACTGGATCGAGTCTACGGCCAGATTTTTTCTTCTTATTCGCTGCCCGTGGTTTTTCAGGACATCCTGCTGCCGCTGTGGCGGCAATTGCTGCTGGGGCAGGACGCCTTCGGACACACCAGCGAATGGCTGTTCTACGACGGCTACCTCAGAACCCGCGTGCTGCAACGAATCATCGCGTTACGCACCACGCAGCCCCGCAAGATTCTCGTCAGCGCATTGGCCGGTCAGTGCCGTGAACTGGAATTGCTGGTAGCCGCGCTGTTTTTGAGTAGCAGCGACGCCGGTGTTCGGGTATTGACGACCGGTCAGCCATTCGATGAGTTGACGCTGGTCTGCGAAAAGATCAAACCACAGGCGCTGGTGCTGTTTTCCAATCATGCACCGGCCCCCGAGCTGCCACGGCGTTTGAATCGTTTGGCACTGAGTCTGGATTGTCAGGTGTTGCTGGCGGGGGATGCAGCGGATCTGGCAGAGGAAACTCTGGCCGGATCGTCAATCGGTTGCCTGGGCAATGAAGGCGCGACGATGCGTCAGCGGCTGACGCAATTTCTCGCGGGCAAACTCGATACCTGAGACTCAGGTGTGCAGGGCAGGGTGGGTCAGGCGATGTTGTTGCAGAATGAACTGGCGCAGGCGCTCGGTTTCATCGGCATCGGTCTGGCTCAGTTCGTAGGCGAAGAAACCTTTGTCAGTCTCACGCTCGAAATTGCCGCGCAGGGAAATTCGCTCATAGCCTGAAGGGCTGAACCACAGAGCGAAATGCTTCGGCGGTTTGGTCTTGTTGCGCACTTCCAGCAACACGCCTTTGTGCGACACCTCATGAACCCACAACGTGCCCGGTTGGCCATTGGCATTTTCCAGCGCCACCGGCTCGTCCAGCGCCAGGCGCCATGGCCGCACCATCGGGCCGTCTTCGTAAATGCTCGGCACACCGAGGCGCAAATGCAGCGCGTGGAACTCGTCTTCCACCAGGTGCAGCGGGAAAGTCATCTGTTGGTTTTCGAAGTTGGCCTGAATGGTCACTTGTTCGTGAGCGGCCAGGCGCGTGAGCAAGTCACGGATCTGCGAACCGCCATTAACCAGCAGACTCGACGTCGCATCCCGCACATTGAGTTGCGGGTTGTGCTGCATGGTCTGGATGAAATCCAGCTCATCCTGAGTGAGGAGGGCGTCGCGTTGCATGGCTAGCTCGAAAGATATAGTTACAAAGTCATTGGTGATTGTAGTTAATGACAATTAGTTCGCTGATTTGTTTGCGCCGTTCGTCGCTTTCAGTTCTGCCAGCTGTGCTTTCAGTGTCGCGACCTCCTCTTCGAGTTGCGCAACACGTTGCTGAGCCTTGACCTGAATCGTTACATCTTTCTGCACGCCGACGAAATAAGTCAGCCCGTCGTCAGCGCTTTTTACCGTTGAAAGCGACAGTTCGTTCCAGAACGGTGTGCCGTCCTTGCGATAGTTACGCAGGATTTCCCGGCACGATCCATTGTTGCGCAGCACCTCGCGAACCCGCTCCAGACTGGCTTGATCACGGTCTCCAGCCTGCAGAAAGCGGCAGTCCTGATAGAGAATTTCTTCGCTGCTGTAGCCGGTCAGCTGTTCGAACGCGGGGTTGACGTAAATCAGGATGGTGTCCTGATCGCCTTCCTTTTCCGCTACCACGATTCCATCGTTCGAGGCGTTGATCACCATTTGCAGCAGGCTGGCGTTGATCATCTGTGAGTCCGTTCAGAATGGCCGAGGGTTCGCATTCTAGATAAACCGTCAGCGCTGTCTACTGGCCATTATCGCCAGTTGAGATCCAATCGCAGCGTTGCGGCTCGGGCTGCTACTATCGCCGCTCATTTTTTCAGTTTCAGGATCAAATTGATGAAAGTCGCCATCCTCTCCGGTTCGGTTTACGGCACCGCCGAAGAAGTCGCCCGCCATGCCCAGAACCTGTTGAAAGCCGCTGGCTTTGAAACCTTCTACAACTCGCGCGCCAGCCTGGCGGACATTCAAGCGTTCGGCCCGGAAGCGTTCCTCGCGGTGACCTCGACCACCGGCATGGGTGAGCTGCCGGACAACCTGCAACCGTTGTATTCGACCATTCGCGATCAACTGCCAGCGGCGTGGCGCGGTTTGCCCGGCGCGGTCATCGCCTTGGGCGACGCCAGCTATGGCGACACTTTCTGCGGCGGCGGCGAGCAAATGCGTGAACTGTTCGGCGAACTGGGTGTGCGTGAAATGCTGGAGATGCTGCGCATCGACGCCAGCGAAAGCGTGACCCCGGAAACCGACGCCGAACCTTGGCTGGCGCAGTTGATCGACGCGCTCAAGGGCTGATCGGCCGCTCGCGCAGGAGTGCCAGCCACGCCTGCGCGGCATTCGACAAATAGGCGCCCTGACGCCAGATAAACGCGATGTCCCAGCGCAGATAGTCCGGCGCACGCAAGGTCAGGCGCACCACGCCTGGCCGCACCAGCCCGCGCGCCACCACGCTGGGCAACAACACCACGCCTTGCCCGGCGGCCACCAGTGCCGCAAGAAAATCCGCCTGACCGCTGCGCCCGCCTTCCTTCGGTGTGAAGCCCATTTGCTGGCACGCCTGCAGCAAACGATCGTTGAGCACGAAGCTGCGCTGATAAAGCAGGAACGGCGTATCGGCGAGCTCCTCCAATCCGATCTCGCCGCGATCCGCCAACGGGTGATCGATCGGCAGCAGCGCATCGAGTTTCTCATCGCAAAACGGCTGACAGTCGAACTGCGGATCCTTCGGCAACAAACTGCCACCCAATTCCAATTCCCCGTTGAGCACGGCTTGCTCGATGTTGCGGCTGCCGCCCTCGAGCAATTGCACGCTGATGTTTGGGTAGCGCCGACGGTATTCGGCAAATAATCCGGCGAACAAAGCATCGCTGCCCAACAGCGGCAGACCGAGGCGCAACTCGCCACGGGCCAGATGGCTGAGATCGTCCAGTTCGACCAGCAATTCGTTGCGTAAACGCAGCATGCCTTCGGCCCGTTGCAAGACCACGCTGCCGGCGGCGGTGAGGCGCAACTGTGAACCAAGGCGTTCCAGCAGCGGCGTACCGAGGCTCTGTTCCAGTTGCGCGACTTGTTTGCTCACCGCTGATTGGCTGATGTGCAGGGTTTTCGCCGCTTGGGTAAACCCGCCCTGATGCATGACTTCGACAAAGCTGCGCAGCTGTTTGAATTCCATATGCCTGATTCCGTTTTGGAATGGCTTTGAGTCTAACAATTCGCTTCGGGGATGGCAGGTCACTTCGTAAAATAGGCTTCTGTAAGGAGCCAATCTCATGAACGCCGCCCGCTTCAAACACCTTTCACGTCTCTTCGTCGAACTCGCCGTGTTGCTCGGTCTCTACCTGCTCGGCTGCCAACTCGCTGCGTGGCTGGCCTGGCCGATTCCTGGCGGCGTGATCGGCATGGCACTGTTGCTGCTGGCCTTCGCGTTCGGCTGGGTCAAACCGGCGGCGCTGCAATTGGGCGCGGGCTTGTTGATGGCCGAAATGCTGTTGTTCTTTATCCCGGCGCTGATGAGCCTGTTGGATTACGGCACGTTGCTGCGCGATGACGGCTGGCGGATTTTGCTAGTGATCGCCGCCAGTACCTTGATGGTGATGCTGGTGACCGCATTCACCGTGGAATTGGCCGTGCGCGCGAGGCGTTCCCATGAAGCTTGAATGGATGCCGATGTTCTGGCTCGCCTTCACTTTGTTGGCGTACCTGTTCAGCCGCTGGATTTATCGGCGCACCGGGCGCTATGTGTTGTCGCCGCTGATTTTGGTGCCGGCGCTGCTGCTGGCGCTCGCCGTGCCGCTGCACACCGCCTATGCCGAATATTCCAGCAACACCCATTGGCTGATGTTGGTGCTCGGCCCGGTGACCGTCGCGTTTGCTGTGCCGATCTGGCAGCAACGCCGATTGCTGATGCGGCACTGGTCGGCGCTGATGCTCGGCATGGTGGCGGGCAGTGCGGCATCGATCGGCACCTCGTTCGGCTTGGCCAAGGCATTGGCGCTCGACAGTTCGGTGACGATGTCGCTGGTACCGCGTTCGATCACCACGCCGTTCGCCATGCCGCTCGCGCAAAACCTCGGCGGTGTGCCGGAGTTGACCGCGGTGTTCGTGATGTTCACCGGCGTGTTCGGCGCGATGCTCGGCGGCGTGCTGTTGAAGTGGTTGCCGCTGCGCAGTGCCCTGGCGCGTGGCGCGTTGTTCGGCGTTGGCGCGCACGGTGCCGGGGTCAGTCGCGCGCATGAAGTGGGCGGTGAAGAAGGCTCTGTCGCCGGGTTGGTGATGGTGCTCACCGGGTTGCTCAATCTGTTTGCCGCACCTTTGTTGGCGTCGTTGCTTTGACATGGATCCAAGCTGTTTGCACGACTGACCCGGTCAGTCATCAAGCTGGCTGCCAATGCAACTACGTGATTGCCTGCACCTGACTAGACTGCTCACACGTTGCAGAACAATAAGAACGCAGAGGTGCATACAGTGAGCGTAGCCCCCGTCCAATCGTCCCTTAACGTCAAAGACCAGGTCAGTGCTGCGGAATGGCAGACCCGTGTCGATCTCGCCGCTTGTTATCGTCTGGTCGCCGCCCATGGCTGGGACGATCTGATCTTCACGCATATTTCCGCCAAGGTGCCGGGCACCGAAGACTTCCTGATCAATCCGTTTGGTCTGATGTTCCATGAGATCACCGCGTCGAGCCTGGTGAAGGTCGATCAGGCCGGCAACAAACTCATGGACAGCCCGTACGAAATCAATCCTGCCGGCTATACCATCCACAGCGCCGTGCACGAAGTGCGGCACGACGTGGTTTGTGTGCTGCACACGCACACCGCCTCGGGTGTCGCGGTGTCAGCGCAAAAGCAGGGCGTGTTGCCGATCAGCCAACAATCGTTGTTCGTGCTGTCGAGCCTCGCCTATCACGGCTATGAAGGCGTGGCGCTGAACCACGAAGAGAAGGCGCGTTTACAGGCCGACCTCGGCGAAAACAATTTTCTCATGCTGCACAACCACGGTCTGCTGACCTGTGGCAGCACCGTCGCCGACACCTTTTTGATGATGTTCACCTTCCAGCGCACCTGCGACATTCAGGTGATGGCGCAAACCGGTGGTGCTGAGCTCATCGCTATCGAACCGCAAATTCTGGCAGGCGCCAAAGCGATGATCGCCGGCGTCACCAAAAGTGCTCAAGGCATGGGTGGCGCGCTGGCCTGGCCAGCGCTGCTGCGCAAACTCGATAAACAAGACCCCGGATATAAACTCTAATGCCACTTGCCGAGATTCCTCTGTGTGTCTGGCGTAAACGCAGCCAGACGTTTGTCTTTCGTGGCCAGCCGATCCGTTACTGGACGGCGGGGCAGGGCGAGCCGCTGCTGCTGATCCACGGTTTCCCGACCGCCAGTTGGGACTGGCATTACCTGTGGCAGCCACTGGCCCAGCGTTATCGGGTGATTGCCTGCGACATGCTCGGTTTCGGCGATTCGGCCAAGCCGATCAACCACACTTACAGCTTGCTGGAACAGGCGGATTTGCAGCAGGCATTGCTCGCGCATCTACAGGTTGAGCAACCGGTGCATGTGCTGGCGCACGATTACGGTGACAGCGTTGCCCAGGAACTGCTGGCCCGGCATTACGAAGATCGCCTCGAAATCGCCAGTTGCGTGTTTCTCAATGGTGGCCTGTTTCCGGAAACCCATCGGCCGGTGTTGATGCAGAAACTGCTGCTTAGCCCATTGGGCTGGATGATCGGCCGCGCGTTTACCCGCGATGCGCTGGTGAAAAGTTTTCGGCAGATTTTTGGGCCGAACACCCGGCCGACAGAGAGCGAACTGGATGATTTCTGGAGCCTGGTCGACACTAATCGGGGGCCACGGATCATGCACAAACTGATCAGTTATATTCCGGAGCGTCGGGTGCAGCGTGATCGTTGGGTCGCAGCGATGCAGCGCGGTGAAATTCCTCTGCGGGTGATCGATGGCGAAGTCGACCCGATCTCTGGTGCACACATGGTGCAGCGCTATTGCGAGTTGATTGCTGATGCCGACGCTGTGCTGTTGCCGGGCATTGGTCACTACCCGCAAACCGAAGCGCCGGTGCAGGTGCTTAAGCACTATCTGGAATTTCGCGAACGCCAAGTGCTGCCGCCGCGCAAAGTGGCCTGTTCCTGAAGATCAAAAGATCGCAGCCTTCGGCAGCTCCTACACCGATCCCCTGTAGGAGCTGCCGAAGGCTGCGATCTTGTGCTTTTCAAACCTGACTATCCCCCAACCTTATCGCACACCATTCAGCCCCAGCCCTGTTCGTTGTGACACCACGCCCCGTGCCTGACACTCGGACTCAATGTCCCATTGGCCTGCTGGAGTTGCCTCGATGAATGAGTCTGTGCGTTTCGAAGATAAAGTCGTGATCGTCACCGGAGCCGGTGGTGGCCTTGGCCGCGCCCACGCACTGCTATTCGCCAAACAAGGTGCGAAAGTGCTGGTCAACGACCTCGGCGGCTCGGCTCAGGGCGAAGGCGCCAATGCCTCCGCCGCCGACCGCGTCGTCGCCGAAATTCGTGAAGCCGGCGGCACCGCCGAAGCCAACCATGACTCGGTCACCGACGGCGACAAACTCGTGCAAAACGCCCTCGACGTCTTCGGCCGCGTCGACGTCGTGGTCAACAACGCCGGCATCCTGCGCGACAAGACCTTCCACAAAATGGACGACGCCGACTGGGATCTGGTTTACCGCGTCCACGTCGAAGGCGCCTACAAAGTCACCCGCGCCGCATGGCCGCACCTGCGCGAGCAAAACTACGGTCGCGTGATCTTCACCGCCTCAACCTCCGGCATCTACGGCAACTTCGGCCAGTCCAACTACGGCATGGCCAAACTCGGCCTCTACGGCCTGACCCGCACCCTGGCCATCGAAGGCCGCAAAAACAACATCCTCGTCAACGCCATCGCCCCAACCGGCGGCACGCGCATGACCGAAGGCCTGATCCCGCCGCAAGTGTTCGAACAACTCAAACCGGAACTGGTCAGCCCGCTGGTGGTGTACTTGGCGAGCGAGCAATGCCAGGAAACTTCAGGACTGTTCGAAGTAGGTGGCGGCTGGATAGGCAAGGTGCGTTGGGAACGCAGCCTGGGTGCCGGATTCGATCCGCGGGAGGGTTTCTCGCCGGAAGATGTCGCGGCGCATTGGCAGCAGATTTGTGATTTCGAAGGGGCGGCGCATCCGAAGGACAATATTGAAGCGCTGAAGGAAATGATGGCGAATTTGCAGAAGTATTCGCTGTAAGGGACGTTTTAGCCTCGCTGCGTTCTCGACGTGGCGAGGCTCTTTCTTTTATTCCTCGTACCGTTTATCAATTATGAATTCCGGGAGTTTCCAATTTGGGCCCGAAATGGCGACAGCCTCTGTGCCCTCAGCCAATACGCCCTCATGAAATAATTCCTCGTATGTTTTACACAGTTCACCGCGCGCAATGACTTCAAATCGATAACGCCCGAACAGTGTATCGAGGGCGGGAAATGCCAAACCGATTGCCAACACTGATAACAAATCCCTGAGATTTTCTTGCCTGACAGCCTGCTCTAGTTTTGCAGGCGAACTCTTGATTCTGCTGATGCATTCAAATGCTTCCAGCTCCTGCTTTTTCGCAGCGTCAATCGCCTCGGCGGTGTAGCGCAATGCCTCATCGTCACCCAGTTTGAAATCTTCAAGTGTGGCCGAATGGACGTTATTCCAAAGCGACGGATTGCTTTTGGGAATGTAGTCGTCAGCAAGCCCCATCGCTCTGAATCGCTCCATCATTCGAATCGCATGCGCATAGTACCGGCGATCGGTGTCGGTCATCGCAAGCTTGCACTCCAGGATGGCATCAAGACGCGCAAGCATGATGAGGTCGGCAGCAGATCCTTTTCTTTCGATTTTTGTCTCTGCGGCTTTAACAGAATCTTGTTCCAACATTCGTTTTACTCGCTGCAAGTTTTTCGGATTTTCGGAGCGATTAACCTACATCAGCTTTTGAACGGACATATCTGCATCGTTCGTCAGTAATGACGCGCGTATTTGTATGAATAATCTTTAGCCCCGACTAAAAGCTTGGCATCAGCGGGTCAAAAAGAGATTTCCTACAACTGATGGGAAAACTTCCTGATGAATGCAGGAGAGGTGGGCAAAACGGCGCCCATAAAAAAGGCCGCTGCAAACGCAGCGGCCAAGGTAAGACGTTGGATCAAGGAGCTAAAAATCAAAAGTCAGTGAGCGCATCTTTGAGATAAATATGGAGGCGCTTGGACAATTGATGGCGCATTTACAGAAGTCTTCGTTCTGAGAAAAGAACCATCAAACTCAGGCTTGATGGTCCGGTTAGGAGTATCTGTTTTCTATCATGAATTTTGGGGCTTTCCAGTTTGGGCCTTTGGCTGCCAAGCCTTTGTCGCCGTGTGCCAATACACCAGCAGCAAGAAGGCGCGCGTATGCCATTTCCAAAGCTCCGTATTCGGAGATCAGCTCTCGGTTATAACGTCTGATCATCATGTCCAGATGCGGATTCGCGTTGAACAGCGAGAATACGGTGACGATGTCATCCAAAGATTCATTTTTTACGATTTGCTCAATGGTGCCCATTACCACATCTCCTTGAGTAATTTCTGATATTCGCGCTCTTGCTGTAGGTCGAAAGATGATATCTCTGTCACTCGCCATTGCTTGATACGTTTCAAGTTACAACGGAATTTTATCGGATGTTTCCGATAAGGTCGTAAGTCAAGTTGTGCGGAGTTGAGTGAGATTTCACTACTTAGGAAATTTCGCCGGTTAATTCGTTACACGCAGAAAGAAATTTCCGATGTCCCTTTCGGAAAATTCGCGTAGGACGAAGCAGTGACTTTTCCCGAGGCATAAAAAAGGCCGCTGCAAACGCAGCGGCCAAGGTAAGACGTTGGATCAAGGAGCTACAAATCAACGTCAGTGAACACCGGGGCGATAAACCGACCACGTCGATTCATCTGAAATCTGTCAGCAATGGCCAGCGTTGCTCATGGCCAGTGCTTCGGCGCTTTTCGGCGTATCCCGTGAAAGCCCGCTCAGAATAAGCAGTTCGGCCTGTAGGAAAAATAGCGATTCCGGACATGCACTGTTGCGGAGCATGCAACAGTCGCTGTGCCCCGGCATGCACCATGCGCTGCGCTGATGATCGTCCATCCAGCTCACCCATGGATCGCGCAAAGCCCCGTGCTGTGCGGGCATTCATCCTTTCGAGCGACAGCGTGAATACCTCCTTGGTGCGCTTATCGTCCGGTGGTGGCGGCAGTAGGGTGGGGCCTTCTGTCACTCACCGGGGAAGACGCATGACAAAAACAACAATGCGCGCCATCTTCACACCGCAAGCGCTGGCCGCTGCGGTGGCTCTGGGTTGCTGTGCCCAGGCGCAGGCGGTTTCGTTCAACATCGGCGAAATCGAAGGGACGTTCGACTCGTCCTTGTCGATCGGGGCGAGCTGGGGCATGCGTGATGCCGACAAGTCGCTGGTCGGTACGGTCAACGGCGGTACCGGGCAATCTTCCACGGGTGATGACGGGCGCCTGAACTTCAAGAAGGGCGAGACCTTTTCGAAAATCTTCAAAGGCATTCACGACCTCGAACTGAAGTACGGCGACACCGGTGTGTTTGTGCGCGGCAAGTATTGGTACGACTTCGAGCTCAAGGACGAAGACCGCGAGTTCAAACAGATCAGCGACAGCGGTCGCAAGGAAGGCGCCAAGTCTTCCGGCGCGCAGATTCTCGATGCCTTCGTCTATCACAACTATTCCATCGCCGATCTGCCGGGCACTGTGCGCGCCGGTAAGCAGGTGGTGAGCTGGGGCGAAAGTACTTTCATCGGCAACTCGATCAACAGCATCAACCCGGTCGACGTTTCCGCGTTTCGTCGTCCTGGGGCCGAGATCAAGGAAGGCCTGATTCCGGTGAACATGCTGTTCGGTTCGCAAGGTCTGACCGATCAACTGACGGTCGAGGGCTTCTATCAACTGGAGTGGGATCAAACCGTTCTCGACAACTGCGGCACCTTCTTCGGCGTTGACGTGGCGGCGGACGGTTGCAACAACAACTACACCGTCGGCAGCCCGGCAATTGCACCGTTTGTGCCGTTGACTCAGGCATTCGGTCAGGGCATTCAAGTGACGCGCGAAGGCGTGGTGGTACCCCGTGGTGGCGACCGTGATGCGCGGGATTCCGGGCAGTGGGGCACAGCGCTGCGCTGGCTCGGCGACGACACCGAGTACGGCCTCTATTTCATGAATTACCACAGCCGCACACCAACGGTGGGCACCACCACGGCGGGGCTTTCGACACTGGCGGCATTGCCGGGCATGGTCGGTATTGCCAACGGTCTGGCGCCGGGCAGCGGTGCGGGTCTGGCGCAGAGCGTGATGCTCGGACGCGGCCAGTACTACCTCGAATACCCGGAAGACATTCGCTTGTACGGCGCGAGTTTCTCCACCACTTTGCCCACCGGTACCGCGTGGACTGGCGAGATCAGCTACCGGCCCAACGCGCCGGTGCAGGTCAACACCAACGACCTGACGCTGGCGCTGCTCAACCCGATTGCCGGCGGTGCGGCCTCGCCACTGGCGACGTCGCCGGGCGCGGACAACAAAGGTTATCGCCGTAAAGAAGTGACGCAAGTGCAGAGCACCCTCACGCACTTCTTCGATCAGGTGTTGGGCGCTGAACGTCTGACCGTGGTCGGCGAAGCGGCGGTGGTGCACGTCGGCGGACTGGAGTCGCGCAGTCAACTGCGTTATGGCCGCGACTCGGTGTACGGCCAGTACGGTTTCGGCGGCGATACCGACGGCTTTGTCACCTCGACCTCGTGGGGCTACCGCGCCCGGGCGATTCTCGATTACGCCAACGTGGTCGGCGGGATCAACTTCAAACCCAACCTGTCGTGGTCGCATGACGTCGCCGGTTACGGGCCCAACGGCCTGTTCAACGAAGGCGCGAAAGCGATCAGCGTCGGCGTCGATGCCGACTATCGCAACACCTACACCGCGAGCCTCAGTTACACCGACTTTTTTGGCGGTGACTACAACGTCCTCGAAGACCGTGACTTCGTGGCCCTGAGCTTCGGCGTGAACTTCTGATCTGCCCGAGAAGGATGACTGCAATGCGCAAAATGATTCTGCAATGTGGTGTGCTGGCCTTGAGTGTGCTGGCGGCCAACGTGATGGCGGCGGTGTCGCCGGATGAAGCGAACAAACTCGGCACCAGCCTGACCCCGCTCGGCGCCGAAAAGGCCGGCAACGCCGATGGCTCGATTCCGGCGTGGACCGGCGGCATTCCGAAAAACGCCGCCGCGGTGGACAGCAAAGGTTTCCTCGCCGACCCGTTCGCCAACGAGAAACCGTTGTTCACCATCACCCCGGCCAACGTCGACAAGTACAAAGACAAGCTGTCCGAAGGCCAGGTGGCGATGTTCAAGCGCTACCCTGAAACCTACAAAATTCCGGTCTACACCACTCACCGCACCGTCGCCGTGCCGCCGGAAATCTACGAGTCGGCCAAGCGCAGTGCGCTCAATGTGACCACGATCAACGACGGTAACGGCCTGGCCAATTTCACCGGCAATCGCTACTACGCCTTCCCGATTCCGAAGAACGGCGTCGAGGTGTTGTGGAACCACATCACCCGTTACCACGGCGGCAACGTCAAACGCATCATCACTCAGGTGACCCCGCAGACTAACGGCAGCTTCACGCCGATCCGCTTCGAAGAAGAGATCGCCGTGCCGCAACTGATCAAGGATATCGACCCGGAAAAAGCCGCCAACGTGCTGACCTTTTTCAAACAGTCGGTGACCGCGCCGGCACGTCTGGCCGGCAACGTGCTGCTGGTGCACGAAACCCTCGATCAGGTGAAGGAGCCGCGTCTGGCGTGGATCTACAACGCCGGCCAGCGTCGGGTTCGTCGGGCGCCGCAAGTGGCGTATGACGGCCCGGGCACGGCGGCGGATGGCCTGCGTACTTCGGACAACTTCGACATGTTTTCCGGCGCACCGGATCGCTACGACTGGAAACTGGTCGGCAAGAAGGAAATGTACATCCCGTACAACAGCTACAAACTCGATTCGCCGAGCCTGAAATACGACGACATCGTCAAGGCCGGGCACATCAATCAGGATCTGACCCGTTACGAACTGCACCGTGTCTGGGAGGTGATCGGTACGGTGAAACCGAACGAGCGGCACATCTACGCCAAGCGCCACATGTACATCGATGAGGACAGCTGGCAAGTCGCACTGGTCGATCACTATGACGGTCGCGGTCAACTGTGGCGCGTGGCCGAAGGTCACTCTGAATATCACTACGAGCATCAGGCCCAGGCTTACACCCTCGAAGCGCTCTACGACATCATTGCCGGTCGCTACATTGCCCTGGGCATGAAGAACGAAGAGAAACACAGTTACGAATTCGGCTTCGAAGCCAAGGCGGCGGATTACACGCCATCGGCCTTGCGCGCCGAGGGCGTTCGGTAACGGTCCGGATACATCGGCAAGGCAAAAGGCGACCACTCGGTCGCCTTTTTTATGGGCCGCAATCAGCGCGCTGAATACTCGTCAACAAGGTGCCCGGAGCGGGCTAGGGTGAGTGCACAACGATAAGAAGGCTCACTCGATGACCGCCATGACGCCCTGCCTGGATCGCCGCGGATTTCTGCCCAGGCTTTCTTCCCATCATCAGTCGCGTACGCGTTTGAGCGCGCCATTGCTCGAATCCGTGGCGCGGGTGCGGCTGGTGTGCGCGCCGGCCGGCAGCGGCAAAAGTGCATTGCTTGCTGAATGTCTGTTTCAGGCGCCGCCCGCGTGCGAGGTGCGGTGGTTGCCGTTGGCTGGCGCAACGCTCAGTCCCGCCGAATTCTGCCAGCGTCTGGCGCAGACCTTGGGACTGCCCGAGCGGGTGGATGAGGCGCGGTTGATCGCGACGCTGGCACGTTGGGCTGAGCCGACCTGGTTGTTTATCGATGACTACTGCCGCCTGCCCGATCCGGCGCTGGATGCGTTGCTTGATCGTTTGCTGGCGGTCAGCAGCCCGGCACTCACGTGGTGGATCGGCACGCGCCGACGTCCGCAATGCAACTGGCCGCGTTTGCTGCTCGACGATGAGTTATATGAATCTGAAAGCGTGACCCTCGCTCTGACCCAAGACGAAATCGCCTGTGCGTTGACGCATTTGACGGCAGAGCAGGCCCACAGTGTGGCCGGGCGAATTGTCCAGCGCACCGGCGGCTGGTGCGCCGGGGTGCGCATGGCGCTGCTGCAAAAGTGCGACTGGACGCAAAGTCTGCAACCGCAACAACGGGTCGATACGCTGCTCGATTATCTGCAACACGAACTCTTCAGCAGCCTTACGCCGGAGCTGGCTGAAGCCTGGCGGGTGTTGGCGCATCTGCCGCGATTCAATGCCGAACTGTGCGAGCACTTGTTCGGTGCCGGCGAGGGTGCGCAACTCTTGCGCACGCTGCAAACGCTGGGCTGCTTTATCGAGCCGTGGCACGAATCGGCTGAATGGCTGCAAGTGTTCCCGCCGCTCGCGCAAGTCATGCGCGAAGAGCAATGGCCGGCGAGCCGTTCCTGGCATCGGCGTGCCTGTCAGTTTTTTACCGTCGGCAAGGATTGGCGTTCGGCCTTCGAGCAAGCGCTGCTCGCCGAAGAATTCGAAGTGGCGGTCAGCCTGTTGCAGCACTTCAGTTTCGAGCATCTTTTTGAAGAGCAGACCGTGGTGTTGTTGCTGCAATTGCACGAGCATAAGGGCGAAGAATTGATTTTGAGTTCGCCGCAATTGGTCGGGCTGTTTACCGGGGCGCTGTTATTTGCCGGACGGTTTGAACAAGCAGAACAATGCATTGCGCATATGACGCGATTCCTGCCACAACCGTCAGCGCAATCCGAGCGGCAGTTAATTGCCCGTTGGCAGGCGCAACAGGGTTGGCTCCTGCATTTGCAAGGGCAGATGCAGCCCGCGCAGGAACACTTTCAGCAGGCGCTTGCCGAGCTGGCGCCCGAGACGTGGCCGACCCGACTGCTGTGCCTGTCGGGGCTGACTCAGCAGGCATTTCTGCGCGGTGAACTCGACGTGGCGCAGGCGTTCAACCGGCAAGCGCTGTGCCTGGCGCGGGCGCATGATTCATTGGTCTTCGAAGGCCTGCTCGAACTTGATCATGCGCACCTGCTCGAACAGCGCGGTGCGAGCGCACGGGCCGAGGCGTTATTGAGCAACATGGATGAATTGCTTCGCGAACACACTGTGCGGCTGACGCCTTTGCACGGCAGGATCGCGCTGCTGCGCGGGCGCCTCGCACTTAATCAGGGGCTGGACGAACGCGCGGCGGCACTGTTTCAAAGTGGCCTGAATGATTGCCTGCGCAGCCACGACAAACGAGTGCTGTACGGCTATTTGGGACAGGCGCAATTGGCGGCCAATCAGCGTGATTTTGAGCTGGCCTTCAATCGGCTCCGGGCGGCTGAACGCTTGATGCAGCAGCGGCAGATTCCCGACACGGTCTATCGCGGTGTGTTGCTGCAGGTCAGCAGCCATTTCTGGTTGCAACAGCAACGTCAGGATCTCGCTTGTGAAGCGCTGAGCCGCGTGTTGCGTCATTACCAGGGAGCTCAAGCTGTGCAGGCTCCGCCAGCAACCGTGCTGCTCATCCCGAGAATTGAATACCTGCTGATCCTTGCTCGCGCTGCCGGTTCGCCGATGGACGCTGAGCACCTGGCGCAGTTGCAGCGCAGGATGAACCAGGCCCAATCCAGCGCGATGAACGCCTTGCACACGGAATTGCAGCTGGTCATCGCCGAGCTTTTGTGGCTCGCCGGCCGTAAGGATGAAGCCGATAAAGCCTTGCGACAGGGGCTGCGGCTGGCGGCGGATTTTCAGTGCCGTCAGGCGTTGCAAGAGTTGAGTCTGCGCAGGGCCGAGATGCTGCAAACGGTGGCGCTGCCATCGGCTCATCATGCGGATTTTGAAAACTCCGCCAGTTTGCCTTTGTTGAGTCAGCGCGAACTGAAAGTTTTAAAGCTGATTGCCCTTGGTTATTCGAATCAACAGATTGCCGATGAAATGTTTATCTCGTTACACACGGTAAAGACTCACGCTCGACGTATTAACGTAAAGCTCTGCGTAGAACGCCGGACTCAGGCGGTCGCGAAGGCAAAGTTGTTAGGCGTGCTGAGTTAAAAATAAAGCGTGCTAACAGCGGCTAGAAGTTATTGAGACGTTTTGCATGCTTTGCCCATATTTTGAATTGCTTGTCGGTTTTTCTGTTTTCGCCAACTGAAGTAATTTTTGCCCGTTGACCTGCCATTCGGCTGGTTGTGTTCTGAAGTAACTCAGGGGCATTGAATGAACTTGTTTGATAAGCGAATTTTGGCGAACGTGCAAGAACCTGCAAAGTGGCTGGGAAATGCCGAGGGTGATAAGCAGCTCGAGTTTGCGCAGTTAGAACAACAGCTTGTTGCCAGTCGACTGCATCTCGAACGACAACTGGAGCACCTGACCGATCTCCAGTCGTATGCGCGCTTTGTCATTGCTGATTCGATCAGGCTCGATTTCGGTACGGTATTGAATCCTGATCAAATCACCGTTCGTTCACAGTACGTTTTCAAAGAAGGCCCGCACACTATTCAGCAGGACAACTCACGGAGTCTGACTGAGTTTGCGCTGTATGGGCTGCACGACAAATCGTCACGCGCCCGACTGGAATGCGTGGGGGAGGGTGTGCCTGCGCAAATGAACCAGCAATGGCTTGAAAACTCCATGGACACTTCAGATCTACGCGCTGATTACGGTGCGAGTTTGCGCAAGACTTACGAAAAAAGCACTGTCATCGAGGCCATGGCGGCTTTCGTAAAACAGCAGCTGTTACTGAGCGCTTTTTCGGCGCGGCTTCAGGGACATCTCAATCAAACCAATCTTGAGCGTGTTCGGCGCGCGGTCGAAGGTGAGGCGGGGCTCGTTGTCAGTTGCCTGAAACTGGAGTTGCCCGGAACTAACAATCGGCCACTTAAGGATCTCGTCGTCATCGGTTCTGAGCAGCCAGGTCAGGGTGGCTGGCTTCTCTATGCGCCGGGCGCTCCAATCGATCGCGAATGGCGCGAACTGCCGGATCTGCGCAGCCTGAGTCTGGAAATCGGTAGCTGGACCGCGACCGAAAAAGGATGCGATTATCTCGCGTGGCAGTCTCATGCAATGGATCGGCAGGCCCTTTCCAGTCATCTTAACAAGGTCTTGCAGTTACCCTCACTGTGGCGAGGTGTGGAGGTGGGGCCTACTTCTTACCGTGGCTCGGAAGTGATGTTGAATCTGGTGTACAACCAGCGTGCATGGATTGTGGCGCAGGAGGAAAGTGTCACACCTTATGCCTATCGCTCGGCCACTGCAGTCCAGCGTCAGCTGTTTGCTCGCGTTAATACTGAACTACAGGCATTGCAAGCAGTGAGCGTGCGTCAGGGTGGATTTGTTTCGTACGAACAATTCTGTTTTGACCTCATCAAGAGGCTTGTTGAAGAGCATTTGTCGGAAAAAGGCGTCTATGTTTCGATCAATCCAGATCAGATCCGGATTGAGATCAGCGAAGACCAACAACTGACCTTGACTCAGTTGATCGTTGGTGAAGTATCTTTTTATGCCGACCGTGTCGGCGAGCCGAAATATCCGAGATTCATTGTCACGGGTGGTCATCCGCCGCTCGATGCGCTGGATATTCGAAATATCTCCAGTTGGTCGAAGAGGCTGCGGCCGGGCGAACAGTACATTGATATGTTGCGCACTGTTCAGCTGAATCCACAGCATGTGACGGGCGCCTTCAATCGCCGTCTGTATTTGGCGATCTTGAAGCGAAAAATGTATATAGCGGTCATGCAGGCGTTTTTCAGTGGACAACTAAGTGCTCAAGCATTACCTGAGTTACTTGATGTAGTTGCGGACGTTGATAGCGAGCATCCACCCAAAGCGGTTATGGAAGATATTTCTCAAATTGGTTACAGCGCGCTGTGCAATTTGCACATCAAGAGAGCAAAGGTTGTAGGCGTGTTCGTCTTTCGGATACAGCTGGGCAGTCATGTCGAAGAATATCTCTTCGCCCCCGACGCACCGGATGGTCGTGAACTCTGGCCATTCTCCGAGTTTGTCGACGCGGTGAAATCTCGCGGTTATGGTCGGTATTTTTATGAAAAAGTTGAGGAAAAATATCAAACCAAGGTCAAAGATTATCTAGACCAACTCGAACTACGAAGCAATTTTACCGAGGCTCCTGCGCTTGAACGCTATGCTCGAATCGAGAACTTCCAAGCGTGCTATAGCGAGTTGATTTACAAAGTAATTTCCGATGTTGATGAAAAAACCCAAAGCATGGCCGAAATCATTTTTGGGCTGATTTTTGACGGCGTTGTCACGGCCGTCACCGCACTGAGTTTCGTATTCCCGCCGGTGGGCGTTGCCTTGAGTGTTGTGCTGTTCACAAAAGAGGCCGTATCCGGGCTGGATGCACTCGTTCAAGGGGATCGGGCGAAAGCGCTGAAGCATTTTGTGGAAGCAATTGCGGAAATGGCCTCGTTGGGCAAGGCTGGCGCGGGTAAGCGCGCCGCGTCGAAAATGCAAAGTAGCTTCGTTTCACTCATCGGTGACGTTTATAAAATCGAGAGTTTTTACAGGCAGGCAACAGGACACCCTAGTCTGCCCGATCTGGCAAAGGATGCCATTCAGGAGATCCTGGATAGCCCTCAAGCCCTGACCAGTAAAACCACGATTATCTGACCAGTCCCGTGCCATGTCACAGCGCCGCACACTAATGGCGCCGTTCAACGACTGACGTCGTCGCTTTGAAAGCCCATGCGCCAACTCACGGCCCGCGTCGCCGCCAACAATCGCTGCGCCGCGGGGCCGTTTTCGTCAGCGTGAAACAACGAGGTCGGGCCGACAATCGTGAGCACGGCTGCGACCTGGCCGACGGCATTGAACACCGGCGCGGACAACGCGTCCACGCCGGGCATCAGCAAGCCGTGAACATGGTGCAGACCGCGTTCGCGGATCTGTTCGCACAGGGTTGTGTAAGTCTTTTCGTCTTTCAGCGGGTGATCGGCAACGGCGATTTCCTGCTCGCGCAGATCATCGGTTTCCCGATGCGGCAGAAACGCGCTGAACACCAGTCCCGTTGAAGAACTGAGCAGCGGCAGCACCGAGCCCAACTGCGTCACCACCGTCACCGCACGTACCGCCGGTTCGATGTGCACCACGGTTGCACCCTGATTGCCCCACACCGCCAAAAAACAGGTCTCGTTGAGTTCGTCGCGCAGTTCGGCCAACGGCAGGGCGGCGACTTTCAGCACGTCCATACTGTTGAGTGCGGCCAAACCCACACGTAGCGCTTCGCGACCGAGACCGTAATGGTTGGTGGCGGCGTTCTGCTCGGCAAAACCCGAGGCGATCAACGCCTGTAAATAGCGATGCACCTTGCTCGCCGGCATCTGTACGTGTTCGGCCAGACGCGACAGCGAGGTCGACGGTGACAACTCGGCCAAAGCCTTGAGGATGTCGGTGCCGACTTCGGCGGAGCGGACTTTCTGTTTGCCGTTACTGTCGCTGGTTTTTTCCATGGTGCGGCCGGGTTCCGATACGAATGGGCGTCTTTATAGCTTGACGCTGGATAGCGAGCAAATTACGTTATGCGTAATTGAATTACGATAATAACAACCCCGGCGTGCCGAAACCTCTGAGCCAGAGCGATGGGCCACTGCCGACTCCCTGTTCAGGAGGCTCCATGAACCTCGATTCAACCGCTCAGGCGCTGGCGTATCAGTCCGGTTTCGGCAACGAATTCAGCACTGAAGCGTTGCCCGGCGCGCTGCCCGTCGGCCAGAACTCCCCGCAAAAAGCCCCGTACGGCCTCTACACCGAATTGTTTTCCGGCACCGCGTTCACCATGACCCGCAGTGAAGCGCGGCGCACCTGGATGTACCGGATTCAGCCGTCGGCCAATCACCCGGCGTTCGTCAAACTGGAACGGCAATTGGCCGGTGGGCCGTTGGGCGATGTGACACCGAATCGCCTGCGTTGGAATCCGCTGGAGATCCCGGCCGAGCCGACTGATTTCATCGATGGCCTGGTGAGCATGGTGGCCAACTCCGCCGCCGAAAAACCGTCCGGCATCAGCATTTACAACTACGCCGCCAATCGTTCGATGGAACGCGTGTTCTTCAATGCCGACGGCGAACTGCTGCTAGTGCCGCAACTCGGCCGTCTGCGCATCGCCACTGAATTGGGTGTGCTGGAAGTGGCGCCGCTGGAAATCGTCGTGCTGCCGCGCGGCTTGAAATTCCGCGTTGAATTGCTCGACCCGCAGGCGCGCGGTTATGTCGCCGAGAACCATGGCGCGCCGCTGCGTCTGCCCGATCTGGGGCCGATTGGCAGCAACGGTCTGGCCAATCCGCGCGACTTCCTGACCCCGGTCGCCGCTTACGAAAATCTGCAGCAGCCAACCACGCTGGTGCAGAAATTCCTCGGCCAGTTGTGGGCCACTGAACTCAATCACTCGCCGCTCAACGTGGTCGCCTGGCACGGCAATAACGTGCCGTACAAATACGACCTGCGCCGTTTCAACACCATCGGTACGGTCAGTTTCGATCACCCGGATCCGTCGATCTTCACCGTGCTGACCTCGCCGACCAGCGTGCACGGTCTGGCCAACCTCGACTTCGTGATCTTCCCGCCGCGCTGGATGGTCGCCGAAAACACCTTCCGGCCACCGTGGTTCCACCGCAACCTGATGAACGAATTCATGGGCCTGATCCAGGGTGAATACGACGCCAAGGCTGAAGGTTTCGTGCCCGGCGGCGCGTCGCTGCACAGCTGCATGAGCGCCCACGGCCCGGACGGCGAGACCTGCACCAAAGCCGTCAACGCCGAGCTCAAACCGGCGAAAATCGACAACACCATGGCCTTCATGTTCGAGACCAGTCAGGTGCTGCGCCCAAGCCGTTTCGCCCTCGACTGCCCGCAACTGCAATCTACTTACGACGCTTGCTGGGCCACGCTGCCCGCCACGTTCGACCCGACCCGGAGATAACCCATGACGCAGAATTCCATCACCCGCAGCTGGGTCGCTTCAGCCAACGGTCACGCAGATTTCCCGCTGCAGAACTTGCCGCTCGGTGTGTTCAGCGTGGACGGTTCGGCGCCGCGCGCAGGCGTGGCGATTGGCGAACAGATTTTTGATCTGCAAGTCGCGCTGGAAGCCGGGCTGTTCGACGGTGCCGCGCGCAGTGCCGTCGAAGCCATGCACGGCGGCCAGTTGAACGCGTTTTTTGAACTCGGTCGCGACGCTCGTGTGGCTCTGCGTGAGCGTTTGCTGGAACTGTTCAGCGAAGGCAGCACGCACCGTGGCAGCATCGAAGCGCAAGGTGCAAAACTGCTGCCACTGGCCGCCGATTGCCAACTGCACCTGCCGGCACGCATCAGCGATTACACCGACTTCTACGTCGGCATCGAACACGCGCAAAACGTCGGCAAACTGTTCCGTCCGGATAACCCGTTGCTGCCGAACTACAAGCACGTGCCGATCGGTTACCACGGTCGCGCCTCCACCGTGCGCGCCTCCGGCACCGATGTGCGTCGCCCGAAAGGCCAGACGCTACCGGCCGGTCAGACTGAGCCGACTTTCGGCCCGTGCGCACGTCTGGACTATGAACTGGAACTGGGCATCTGGATCGGTCAGGGCAACGAGATGGGCGATTCGATCGCCATCGGCGATGCCGCTGATCACATCGCCGGTTTCTGCCTGCTCAACGATTGGTCGGCGCGCGATATCCAGGCGTGGGAATACCAACCGCTGGGCCCGTTCCTGTCGAAGAGCTTCATCACCAGCATTTCTCCGTGGGTCGTAACAGCAGAAGCGCTGGCGCCATTCCGCACCGCGCAACCGAAACGACCTGAGGGTGATCCGCAGCCGCTGCCGTACCTGTTCGATCAACGCGATCAGGACGGCGGTGCTTTCGACATCGAACTGGAAGTGCTGCTGCTCACCGAAGCCATGCGCGAACAGAATCTGCCAGCCCATCGCCTGACCCTGAGCAATACCCGCTACATGTACTGGACAGTCGCGCAAATGGTCGCGCACCACAGCGTCAACGGTTGCCAGTTGCAGGCCGGTGATCTGTTCGGTTCGGGCACTTTGTCCGGCCCGGAAAACGGTCAGTTCGGCAGCCTGCTGGAAATCACCGAGGGCGGTAAAAAACCGATCGAACTGGCCTCCGGCGAAGTGCGCAAATTCCTTGAAGACGGTGACGAAATCATCCTGCGCGCACGTTGCGCCCGTGATGGTTTCGCCTCGATCGGCTTCGGCGAATGCCGTGGCAAAGTGTTGGCGGCGCGCTGACAGGAGCGGTTCATGGATCTCTATACCTACTACCGATCGACCTCGTCGTATCGCGTGCGGATCGCGCTGGCATTGAAGGGCCTCGACTATCAGGCGTTGCCGGTCAATCTGATTGCGCCGGCCGGCGGCGAGCATCGGCAGGCGGCGTATCTGGCGATCAATCCGCAGGGCCGCGTGCCGGCCTTGCGCACTGATGAAGGCGAGTTATTGATCCAGTCGCCGGCGATCATCGAGTACCTGGAGGAACGTTATCCACAGGTGCCGCTGTTGCCGGAAGACCTCGCGGCCCGCGCCCATGTGCGTGCTGTCGCGGCGGTGATCGGTTGCGACGTGCATCCGCTGCACAACGTCAGCGTGCTCAATCGCCTGCGCCAGTTGGGGCAGGAAGAGCCGCAGGTGGTGGAGTGGATCAGCCACTGGATCGGCCAAGGCTTGGCGACGGTGGAGCAGTTGATTGGTGATAGCGGTTTCTGTTTCGGCGAGTGGCCGTGTGTGGCGGATGTTTACTTGATTCCGCAGTTGTATGCGGCTGAGCGGTTCAATGTTTCGTTGGAGGCTTATCCGCGAATCTGCCGAGTGGCGGCGCTGGCGGCAGACCATCCGGCATTCATCAAAGCCCATCCCGCGAATCAACCTGACACCCCGTAACCAAAATTGTGACTGATCGTTCCCACGCTCTGCGTGGGAACGCATCCCGTGACGCTCTGCGTCATAGTGGACGCAGAGCGTCCCCGGCGGCATTCCCACGCGGAGCGTGGGAACGATCCGGTTGCCACAGCAAAAAATCATAAAAACAAAACAGGTACCTTGCGATGCACAACCAGATTGCCAGCTTCCGTGCGGCACTCGACGCCCGTCCGGTGTCCCGCTATCAGTGGTTGCTCCTGATCCTGCTCGCCTTGCTGCTCGTCACCGACGGTTACGACGCGCAGGTGCTCGGTTACGTTGTCCCGGCACTGGCTCAGGATTGGGGGCTGGAAAAAGCCGCATTCGGACCTGTTTTCAGCGCCAACCTGCTCGGTTTGACTATTGGTTCGCTGGTGGTCACGCCATTGGCCGACCGCTTCGGCGTGCGACGGATTCTGCTTGCTTGCGTGCTGATCTACGCCACGCTCACCGTGTTGATGGTGTTCGCCGATTCCCTGAATACGCTGATGATCGCGCGTTTTATCTGCGGCATCGGCATGGGCGGCGCGATGCCCAGTGCGATGGCGTTGATGTCGGAATATTCGCCACCACGCTTGCGTACTTTGATGGTGACGCTGGCGGCGTGCGGTTTTTCGTTCGGTGGTGCGGCGGGTGGTTTTGTCGCGGCCGGATTTATCGATCAGTTCGGCTGGCAAGCGGTGTTCCTCGCTGGCGGCGTGACGCCGTTGCTGCTGTTCCCGTTCCTCTGGTGGATGTTGCCGGAGTCGCTGCCGCGTTTGCTGCGTGACGCGCCGCCATATGCGCGCCTGCGCAAAATCACCGCGCGAATGTTGCCGGACTGGCAACCGCCAGTGGCGAGCGTCGAGCAGAACGAGCGCGAGCAGGGCAGCAAACTGACCGTGGTCGAATTGTTCCGCAACGGCTACGCGCGACCGACACTGCTGATTTGGGCGACGTTTTTTGTCAGCCTGATTCTTCTGTATTTCATGATCAGTTGGCTGCCGACGTTGCTGCTGGAAAGCGGCCTGACACTCAACGAAGCCAATCTGGTGACGTCGATGTTCCTGTTCGCCGGCACCCTCGGCGCGATTTGCATGGCGTGGTTTGCCGACCGTTTAAAGCGCAAGGTGCGGCTGTTGTCTGGCGTGTTGGCCGGCGCGGCGCTGTGTACGATTTTGCTCGGCCTTAATCACGACAATCCGCGTTACCTGGTGGCCTGCGTGTTTGCGGCGGGTTTCTGCATCATCGGCGGGCAGCTGACGTTGAATGCGTTCGCGAGTAATTTTTATCCGGCGCACGTTCGCGCCACGGGTACTGGTTGGGCATTGGGTGTAGGGCGTTTTGGTTCGATTCTCGGGCCGTTGTTCGGCAGTCTGCTGCTGGCGATGCACATTCCCGTGGAGCAGATTTTCTTCTTCTGCGCGATTCCGGCGGTCATCGCTGCGCTGCTGATCATCCAGGTGCGCTCGCCTTCCGAGGGTGGTTCGGTTGTGGGTGTTGCGGCGCCTTTTAAATCTTGAAGATCAAAAGATCGCAGCCTTCGGCAGCTCCTACATGAGATCACCTGTAGGAGCTGCCGAAGGCTGCGATCTTTTGCTTTTAATGGACGACAGAATTAGGCGGCAAGTGGCTGAGCCGGTCGGTCAGGCGCAGACGCTGGATCGGATCATCACTCAGCAACAACGCACGCTCAAGATCGAAGCGCTCGGCATTCGGGCAATCCAGCCGCTGGTACAAACTCGCCCGCGCCAGATAATCAGCGGCAGCAGCATCGCCCAGTTCGAGTACCCGTTCAGCGTCGATCAGCGAGGCAATGTAGTCCTCATGGGTCAGGTGCAACTGCCGCAAGTTGCGCGACAAACGTTGCAGCATCTGCAGCGGCGAGGCGGTCAGCAAATGCTCGGCGTTGAGTTTCATGTTCGGCCCATACTGGCGCTGCAACAACTCGCGACAATCATTCGGATACAAACGTCGACCGCCGCAGGGATCAAGCAGGTGATCGGCCCCCGGTACCCGCAGCAGGAAGTGCCCGGGGAAGTTGACCCCGACCAGCGGAATCTCCAGACCTTGCGCCAGCTCAAGCGCAATCAACGCCAGCGCCAAAGGCTGGCCGCGACGGGTCTGCATGACTTTGGGCAGCATCGCCGCCTGCGGTCGTAGCGGCAAAAAATCATCCTGAGCGAAACCCAGATCGGTCATCCGCCGCAGCAACGGTTGCGCCAGTTCACTGACCGGCAGCATCGGCAGCCCATAACTCACGCGCTGTTGCAGCTCTTTGAAGTCGTGCAGCAGCGCCGCCGGGTCGACGTCTTTTTCGTGCTCGGCAGCAATCCACAACGCGGCTTCTAACAGCGCGGGCGGTGAACGGTGCAGGCACTCGAAAAATCGTTGACGCGGACTCATCGCAATCTCCCTCGAATGCCTCGTTTTAGCCCCGTCAGTGCTATTCGTCCAGTGGCGGATTTTGCAGCGATTGAGTTATGCCGCAAAACATCTGACTTCGAGGCCGCTTATTCCGGTGCGCTCCAGCAATTTTCAGGCGCAAGCCTATACTGGCGTTCTACAAGAAGTGATTCGGGAGCCCAACAATGTTTGCGCTCATGCAAAGCACTCGCCTGGATTCGCTGCACCTTAGCGTCGACCCGGTTTCAGGGTTGAAGGCGGTCATTGCCATCCATAACAGTCGCCTCGGGCCAGCCCTGGGCGGGTGTCGTTACCTTGCCTATCCGAATGATGAATCAGCCATCGAGGATGCCATTCGCCTGGCTCAGGGTATGAGCTACAAAGCCGCGCTGGCGGGATTGCCGCAGGGCGGTGGCGTTGCGGTGATCGTGCGGCCGGCGCATGTGGAAAATCGTGCGGCGCTGTTCGAGGCGTTCGGTCGCTGCATCGATCAATTTGATGGCCGTTACATCACCGCCATCGACAGCGGCACCTCAGTGGCGGACATGGATTGCATCGCTCAACAAACCCAACACGTCACCAGCACTACTTCGGCGGGCGATCCGGCCCCGCATGCGGCAATGGGCGTGTTCGCCGGCATTCGCGCGACCGCCATGGCGCGGCTGGGCAGCGATAATCTTGAAGGTTTGCGCGTGGCGATTCAGGGTTTGGGCAATGTCGGGTATGCGCTGGCGGAGCAACTACACGCGGCGGGTGCCGAATTGCTGGTCAGTGACATTGATCACGGCAAAGTGCAATTGGCGATGGAGCAACTCAACGCGCATCCGATTGCCAACGATGCCTTGCTCAGTACGCCGTGCGACATTCTTGCGCCGTGTGGGCTGGGCGGGGTGCTCAACAGTCACACCGTCACACAATTGCGTTGCTCGGCGGTGGCGGGCTCGGCGAACAATCAACTGACGCATCTGGACGTGGCTGATCAATTGGAACGGCGCGGGATTCTCTATGCGCCGGATTATGTGATCAATGCCGGTGGGCTGATTTATGTTTCGCTGAAGCATCGCGGCGAAGAGTTGCCGACAATTACCGCGCATTTGTCGAAAATCAGTTCGCGGCTGACGGAAGTGTTTGCTCATGCGCAGGCGGAGAAGCGTTCGCCAGCGCGGGTGGCGGACGAGTTGGCGGAGCGGGTTTTATATCGGTGATGGGGGAAGATCAAAAGATCGCAGCCTTCGGCAGCTCCTACAGGGGCTGCGATCCTTTGTTGATTACTTTGCAGCTTTTGCCGCTTTCGCAGGCTTGGCCGGCGCTTCAGCAACTTCCACCACTTCAGCGTTCTCGACAGGCTCGGCCGGGGCGTTGATCAGCTCCGACAGCGCGTCAGGCTGGCTCTTGAACGCCCGGGCGAACACATCACGATTCTTCGCCATGTAGATCCCGGCTTCTTCCACTTGCTGTTCAGTCAGGGACGGAACGGCTTTTTGCAGGACATCGGCCAGATATTCGGCCAGTTCGAGCATTTTGTCATGACGGTCAGCTTCGGCTTTATCCATGAACAAGCGCTCCAGATCTCGGCTGCTGCGGTATACCACTTCGACGGCCATTCACCACCTCACATGCCTTCACATTAAGTTGTCTTGACGACTACTGTATCCATATACAGCGAAAAGGATAAGCGAATCCCTGCGCCATGGGTAGTGGGATTTTAATGTAGACCGGATTTAAGGTTTGGCAGTGGGATCGTGTTGAGGCCATTCGCGAGCAGGCTCGCTCCCACAGGGATCGTGCAAACCCGAGGCCTGCGACCAAACGCCACGGCGCGGGTTTGGTGATGGCTCGCCATGATGGCGTGGCCTCTTTTCTGCATGAAAACCGTTACGTGCAGAAAACCGTCACGTCCAACGCGCATCATCCGCTCGCATCGAGCTAAGGAACATCATCGTGAAAATAAACTGGGCCGAGAAACTGCGGCAAAACGTGCATCAACTGGCCGAGTCCCTGGGCAACCTGTTCGTCGAAACCTTCCACTATCTGGCGCTGTTTGCCATCGGTGCGGTGACGGCATACGCGGCGGTGATGGAGTTTCTCGGGATGCTCGAGGAAGGCCACATCAAGATCGATGACATCCTGCTGCTGTTCATCTATCTCGAATTGGGCGCGATGGTCGGGATTTATTTCAAGACCAACCACATGCCGGTGCGCTTCCTGATCTACGTGGCGATCACTGCGCTGACGCGCCTGTTGATCTCCAACGTCTCGCACCACAACCCGCCGGACATGGGCATCATCTACCTGTGCGGCGGGATTCTGCTGCTGGCGCTGGCGATTCTGGTGGTGCGTTACGCCTCGTCACAATTTCCCTCGGTGAAAATCGAGAAACCACAGCGCACCCTCGGTACAGGTTCCAGCGAGCATCCCGAGGTCGAGAAGGGCGAGCTTTAAAGTCCGGCCGCTGGTCGGGGCTGATCCATGATTTTTTGCGGTGGCGGGGTCAGTTCGTCGCCGCTGGTCATCGATTCGAGGATCGCCATGGCGCTGTGGCCCTGTTCGATGGCGATGCCGAATTGAATGCTCTGCACCAGGCGTTTAAGGCGCGCGGGATCGTTGCGTTGTTCGGCGCTGATCATGCGTTTGGCCACGATCCGGCCGTTGTTGGACAGGGTCAGCATAATGCTGCCGTCCAGCCCTTGAATGCTCAGGTTGATCTGATAGTCCGGCGCAAAGGCATCGGTAATGATCTGAAATGGATTGTCCATGATGCGTCACCGCCTGATTGAACGTGCAGTTGTTGACCGGCCGTGATCGGGTTGGTTCGCCAAACCTGATCACCGGCCATTCCGTGGCCATTCGCGAATTGCTCGTGTAGGAGCTGCCGCAGGCTGCGATCTTTTGACGTTGTTTTTTAAGATCGACATCAAAAGATCGCAGCCTTCGGCAGCTCCTACGGGGAGTTTGCAAGGGACATGCCGGAAAAATTGTCGAACAATGAACACGGCGATAAAAAAGGCGAGCCACGGGGCTCGCCTTTTTTTATCGCGCGGTTTCAGGGCAGAACTGCGCAGATGACCGCTGACAGTGCAATCGGGATCAGCACTCCACCCAGTTCACCGCCAGGCCGCCGCGCGAAGTTTCTTTGTACTTGTCGTGCATGTCGGCGCCGGTATCGCGCATGGTGCGGATGACCCGATCGAGAGAGATGAAGTGATTGCCGTCGCCGCGCAGGGCCATTTGCGTGGCGTTGATCGCTTTCACCGCCGCGATCGCGTTGCGCTCGATGCACGGCACTTGCACCAGCCCGCCGACCGGGTCGCAGGTCAGGCCGAGGTTGTGTTCCAGACCGATTTCGGCGGCGTTTTCCAATTGCTCCGGAGTGGCGCCGAGCACGTCAGCCAGACCCGCAGCGGCCATTGCGCAGGCCGAGCCGACTTCGCCCTGACAACCGACTTCGGCACCGGAGATCGAGGCATTTTTCTTACACAAAATACCGACGGCGGCCGCGCCGAGAAAGAACGCGACAACATCGTCGTCAGACGCGTCCGGATTGAATTTCATGTAGTAGTGCAGAACGGCCGGAATGATCCCCGCAGCGCCGTTGGTCGGTGCAGTGACCATGCGTCCACCCGCCGCGTTTTCTTCGTTCACCGCGAGGGCGAACAGATTCACCCATTCCATTGCCGACAGGGTCGAGCTGATCACATTCGGTTTGCCGATTTCCAACAGGCTGCGGTGCAATTTCGCCGCACGACGCGGCACATTGAGACCGCCGGGCAGAATGCCTTCATGGCGCAAACCTTGTTCGACGCACTCACGCATTACCGACCAGATGTGCAACAGGCCCTGACGGATTTCGGCGTCGCTGCGCCAGGCGCGCTCGTTGGCCATCATCAGCTCGGAAACCCGCAAGCCGTGCTTTTTGCACAACGACAGCAGTTCGGCGGCGCTGGAAAAATCGTACGGCAGCACCACGTCGCCGGCCGGGGCGACACCCGACTCGGCTTCCGCCGCTTCGACGATGAAACCACCGCCGACCGAGTAGTACGTTTGCTCAAGCAGCACGTCGGTTTCGCCGAAGGCTGTCAGCGACATGGCGTTGGGGTGGTAGGGCAGGCGCTCGTCGAGCAGTTGGAGATCTTCCTGCCAGTTGAAGGCAATCGCGCGTTGACCGGCGAGGGACAGTTGGCCGGACTCACGCAATTGCTGGATGCGCGGGTCGATGGTCGACGGATCAATGCTGTCCGGCCATTCGCCCATCAGGCCCATGACCGTGGCGCGATCGGTGGCGTGACCGACGCCAGTAGCGGAAAGCGAGCCGTACAGGCGGATTTCCACGCGCCGCACATCATTGAGTAACCGCTGGTCGATCAGCGCCTGAGCGAAGGTCGCGGCGGCGCGCATCGGGCCGACGGTGTGGGAACTGGACGGGCCGATGCCGACTTTGAAAAGATCGAAAACACTGATAGCCATACTAAAGCCTTGCAAGTCATGGAGTAGGAATCGCCGCCATTTTTTGTAGGCCAAGCGCAATGTCGGCGATACTGCCTCTCTCGGTCTGACGTGACCAACGAAACTTCCTAAGACAGCCTTTAGCAGGACTAAACGATGAGTCGTCAATTGCACGCACAGACCTATGTCTGGCTGCAGGTGTTTTCCTGTGCCGCGCGGCACCTGTCATTCACCCGGTGCGCGGAAGAACTGCACATCACCCCGGGCGCGGTCAGCCAGCAAATCCGCCAACTGGAAGAGCGCCTCGGCTTTCGTCTGTTTCACCGGCGTGCGCGGGGCGTGGAGTTGAGCGCGGAAGGGCAGCGGCTGGCGATCACGGTCAACGAGGCGTACGGCAGCATCGATGCGGAATTGCGTCGACTCGATGCCGGGATGATCAGCGGCACGCTGCGGGTACGCTCGATTCCATCGTTTCTGAGCAAATGGCTGACGCCACGCTTGCCGCGCCTGCAACAGCGTTTTCCGGATATCCAGTTGCGACTGGTGGCGGAGGACAGCAGCGTGCCGTTGCATGAAGGCGACTTCGATCTGGCGATCGATCTCAACGACGGTAGCTATCCGGGATTGTTATCCACAGCCTTGCTCGATGAGCAGATTTTCCCGGTGTGCGCGCCGAGCCTGCTACGCGGTCGACCACCGCTGCACGGGCCGGCGGATCTGGGGCATTTCCCGCTGCTGCACGACATCACCGCCTGGCGCGGCAGTTATGAATACGCGGAGTGGGAGTTTTATCTCAACGCGATCGGCTTCGAAGGCGCCGACGTACGGCGCGGGCACACCTTCAACCGCAATCACCTGACCATCGAAGCGGCGATTGCCGGCATGGGCGTGGCGATTGCCCGGCGCACATTGCTTAACGATGAACTGGAGCGGGGCGCGTTGATCGTGCCGTTCGGTTTGTCGGTGCCCAATCACAAACGTTACGTGTTGCTCTATGCGCCAGGGGCGCTGAGCCATCCGGGCGTGCGAGCGGTGCATGATTGGCTGGTCGAAGAGGCGGGGATTTTTCGCAGCTTGCACCCGTTGAACGACGGGCAATTGTGAGCAGTTTTTGCCGGGTTGCGAGGCGACCCAACTCCCGACCTTACCAGCGCTTTACTCGGTTGTCCGGCTTTTTTTGCGAATGAATATTTATCTTTTCTCAGGGGTTGAAATGTTCGGCAGTCGGGCCGATTGTTGTAACCAAGGGGTCAGGAAATTCAATTCAGGCCCCTCGCGAGCTAGCTGAAATAAGGGATGAACTATGCAAATCCAAGTCAACAGCGATAACCATGTTCAAGGCAGTAAACGACTGGAGGAGTGGGTACGTACAACCATTGAGAGCACGCTCGACCGTTATGAGGAAGACCTGACCCGTGTCGAAGTCCATCTGAGCGACGAGAACGGTGACAAACCAGGACCGCATGACATGCGCTGCCAACTGGAAGCGCGGCCAAAGGGCCATCAACCGATTTCCGTGACCCACAAAGCCGATTCGCTGGAACAGGCGATCGACGGCGCTGCCGAAAAACTCGAGCACGCCCTGGAGCACCTCTTCGGCAAACTGCGAGGTAAACCACGCGCCGCTGTAGTGCCTTTCACCGGCAAGGCCAACGACAAACTGTTGGCGGAAGAATTTGACGAGAATGAACAGGCAGCGATCAACAGTTGATGCGCTGATTCTATAAGCCAACCTGATGAGAACGGGCCTGCGAATGCAGGCCCGTTTTTTTTGTAGCAGGACAGCCCCTCACCCCAGCCCTCTCCCAGAGGGAGAGGGGGCCGACCGAGGTGTCTTGCGGGGTACATCGACCTGAAAGACCGCGTTGATTATGGATTCGGTAAAGCAGAATCAGGTCGGCGTGACTCGCAAGCATCCCCCAATCAGTCCCCTCTCCCTCCGGGAGAGGGTTAGGGTGAGGGTGAGGGCAATTTTCGAGCTGCCGCTATTCGTATGAGCTGCTCCAGTACGGCATCCATCTGCTGAAGTACCTCCAGATTGCTGAAACGTACGACCTCAATGCCTTGCTGGTACAAATAGAGAGTTCGACGCTGATCATGAATCAATCCCGACGTTTCAAAGTGCTGCCCACCGTCCAGCTCAATCACCAATTTCAGCTCAGCACAGTAAAAATCCAGCACGTAAGGCGGGCAGGGAAACTGTCGGCGGAATTTAAGATTGGCGATTTGGCGGGAGCGTAATCTCTGCCAGAGCAGGAGTTCGCAGTCGGTTTGGTTAGCGCGTAACTGGCGGGAGAACTGGACGAGGGTGGGGCGAGTTTGCATGCTTCACGATCCTTGTGAAGTTGATTTGATATTTCACTGTAGCCGAGAACCCTCACCCCAGCCCTCTCCCAGAGGGAGAGGGGGCCGATCTTAGTTGTATCAAGACTTGAGTTCGGCTCGATATTGCATGTCGGCGCAATACGCCAAAACAACGCGGTCAGTCCCCTCTCCCTCCGGGAGAGGGTTAGGGTGAGGGGCTCTTCAATCCTCAGAACGCTACCGAAGTCTGCACATAAACCGTCCGCGGTTCCCCCACATACTTGCCCTTGTTGTTGTCATCAAACGAGCGCGTGAAGTACTGCGTGTTAAAAATGTTCTTCACCCCCACCGCCACATTCAGATCCGACAACTGCGGCCCAAAGTCATACCCCGCGCGGCTGCTGAACAGCATGTAACCCGGGATCTTGCCGTTACTGCCATCAGCACTTTCCTTCGAAGTGTTGGCATTATCGGCAAACTGGTCACTCTGGAAACTGCTGTCCAGATTCAACTTCCACGCCCCTTCGGTGTAACCCATACCAATCGTGCCTTTGTGCTTCGACGAGAATGGCACACGATTACCTTTATTCGGCCCATCTTCACGAATGGTCGCGTCAACGAAGGCGTAAGTCGCGTAAACATCGAAACCCGCCAGCGCCGGGCTCAAGTCATCCAGCGCGTAGTTGATGCTGGTCTCGATGCCCTGATGACGAGTTTCACCCCGGGCGATCACCGAATCGTTGGTCTGATTACTTTCATATTGATTGTCGAAGTTGATCAAGAACGCACCAATTTCCGCGCGCAACGCGCCATTGTCATAGCGAGTACCGAGCTCCCAGGTGCGGGCCTTTTCCGGTTTCACTTCACCGCTGCTCACGCGGTTGGGCATCTGGCTGTACTGCACGCTGCCGAACGAACCTTCGGTGTTGGCGTACAGATTCCAGTTGTCGGTCAGGTGATACAGCACGTTCAGCGCCGGCAGCGCGGTGTTGTAGTCGCCTTCATATTTGACGTTGGTCAGGTTGTTGGTTTGCTGCGAGTCGATCATCTCGTAGCGCACGCCCGGGGTGATTGTCCATTTGCCGATGTCGATGCGGTCGTCGACGAAGAACGCATTGGCTTCGGTGCCGCCACGGGTGTCGCGGTCGTTGCGGCTGTTGGTGGTCGGGTATTCGTTGCTGGCGATCGGCGTGCGATAGCGCAGTTCGTGGCCGGCCTCGTTGATGTAGCGGTAGCCGACGCCGACTTCATGGCTGGTCGGGCCGAGGTCGAAGCCTTGGGCGAAACGGGTTTCCAGACCGCGCACCCAGTATTCGCGTGGCGACAGCGAGAGGAAGCTGCCCTGATCCAGATAACCGCTGCGCAGGGTTTTGGTGAAGAAAGTATTGGCGGTGAATTCGCGGCGATCTTCCTGATAGCGATAGCCGAAGTTGAACATGGTGCGACGGCCCCAGAACTGATCTTTGAGGCGCGTCGATTGATAGGGATCGGCGTCGTAATCGGCGACATTCAGGCCGCCGGGCATGTCGGCCTTGCCTTCGTAATACTGCGCCATGGCGTTGAAGCTGTTGGCCTCGTCGAGCTGATATTTACCCTTGAGGATCAGGTCGTCGATTTCGCTGTCGCTGTGCTCACGCCAATCACCGCCGCGCGTGCCGGAGTAAAGCAGTGCGCCGCCGAGACCGTTGGCGTTGGTGCCGCCAGCCAGCAGGTTGGCGCTGGTCTTGAAGCCGTCGTGGCTCGACGAAGGGCTGGTCTCAGTCTGGAAGCCACCCTTGACCGTTGGCTCGTCGGGAATCGCGCGGGTCACGAAGTTAACCACGCCGCCGACGTTCTGCGGGCCGTAACGCACCGCGCCGCCGCCGCGCACCACGTCCACCGCATCCATGTTGCCCATGCTGATCGGCGCGAACGAAAGCTGCGGTTGGCCGTAAGGGGCGAACGGCACCGGGATGCCATCCATCAACACGGTCGAGCGTGCGGCCAGACGCGGATTCAAACCGCGAATGCCGAAGTTCAGCGCCATGTCGTGGCTGCCGGTGCCGTTGTTTTCCGGGGCGTTGACGCCGGGGATGCGGTTGAGCACATCGCGCGCTTGAGTTGCGCCCTGACGTTCGAACTCTTCGCGGCGGATCACATCGCGCGCGCCGGGGTGTTCGAAGACGTTGATCTGCGCGGCATCGCCGAGCCAGTCGCCGACGACTTTCGAGGTGTCCAGCTCCAGCGCGGCATCGGTGATCGGTTGCAGGCTGAACGCGTTGTTACCTTCGGCGCGTGCTTGCAGACCGGTGCCTTCGAGCAGCGCATTCAAACCTTGCTCAGGCGTATAGCTCCCCTCCAGACCACGGCTTAGCACGCCGCTGGTGACTTGTGAACCGAAAGAAATCAGCACGCCCGCTTCACGGCCAAACTGGTTGAGGGCATTTTCCAGCGACGACGGTGCGATGTGGTAAGCCTTGGCGTCGGCCGCCATCGCGGCGGGCAGGGCGCTGAAGCTCAGGCTGGCGCCGAGGACGAGATTGCGCAGGCTGCGGGCCAGTGGCGTGAGGCGGGTGGGGTGCATGGTGGATGATCCTGAGAAGGTTGAATCAAGGGGGCTTTCCTTCTCTGTCACGCCAGATCTGAAAAACGGCTCATTTATTTTTCAAGGATCAAAAGATCGCAGCCTGCGGCAGCTCCTACATTTGCAATGCATATCTCCTGTAGGAGCTGCCGAAGGCTGCGATCCTTTGATCTTGTTCCTTACACCCGCGCCTCAACGGTCACCCAATACCGGGTAAAGCGCTTCACCTTCACCGGCAAACTGATTTCCAGCAGATCAAGAATCCGCTCACTGTCGTCCAGCGGATACGTCCCGGAGATCAACAAATCAGCAACCTTCCTGTCGCAATTAAGCTGCCCGCGACGATAGCGACCGAGCTCATCGAGAAAATCCCCCAGACGCATATGCGCCGCCACCAACATGCCATCGACCCAGGCGCCACTGTTGGCATCCAGCGCTTTCGCGTCACCAACAATCGTCGAGGTAAAACTCAGTTGCCGAGCCACCGGCAGCAGCATCGGCGCACGCCCATCGGCGCTTAGTTCGACCCGCCCTTCAAACAACGCCACCTGCGTGCGATCGGCCAATTGCCGCACATTGAGACGCGCGCCCTGGGTTTTCAGAATGCCCTGCGCCGTACGCACTTCAAACGCGTGCGACGCGGTCAGGAGCATTTCGCCCTCAAGCAAACGAATCAGACGCTGATCAATCCGCACGTCAGCCGCACTCGCCGTGTTGAGGTGCAATTGATCGCCCGCACCCAACGCCACTTTGCGCCGTTGCCCAACCGGGCTGCGGTAATCAGCAAGCAGCGACGGCAGCGGATTGTGCTCACGCATTCCCCAGGTCGCAGCCGAACCGGCGCCAAGAATCAGCAACAATTTCAGCGCCTGACGTCGACTGCCCGACTTCGGCCCGTTCAACGCCGCATGCGCCAATGGCGAAGACACCCCGCGCAACCGCTGATTGACCCGCTGAATGTGTTCCCACGCCCGCCGATGTTCGCTGTGCGCCTCCAGCCATTGCTGCATCGCCGTCTGCTGGCGCGGGCTCAGGGCGCCTTGCTGCATTTCCATCAGCCAGTGCACAGCCTGTTCGGCCACCTGCGAAGAAAAATCCGGAGCGCGATTCATAGGGCGAAGTAGCAGCGCATCGCCGCTTTGTTCAGATGACGTTTGACCGTGGCCACAGAAATGCCGAGTTCAGTGGCGATCTGTGGATACGTCAGGCCATCGACCTGCGCGAGCAAAAACGCGCGTTTGACCTGGCGCGGCAAACCGTCGAGCAACTCATCCAGCTCCATCAGGGTTTGCAGGATGATCGCTTTGTGTTCTTCAGAGGGCGCAAGCATTTCCGGCATCTGCGCGAGGGTGTCGAGGTAGGCGCGCTCCAGATCCTGACGGCGGTAGTGATTGAACAACACCCGCTTGGCGAGGGTGGTGAGGAACGCGCGCGGCTCGATTATCACCGGTGGATCGCGAGCGGTCAGCACTTTGATGAAGGTGTCCTGCGCCAGATCCGCCGCGCTGTCCGGGCAGCCGAGTTTGCGCCGCAGCCAGCCGGTCAGCCAGTTGTGGTGGGCCTGATAGAGCGATTCGACGGGATGGGCGGACGACAACGGTGACTCCGGGCGTTTTGCTGACGCGGTAGAGAGGTGCGTTAGAGAACAAGAACTGTTCGCATTGTAGGGTGCGCTGACGGTGTCCGGCAATCAGATGCTTTTGCGTATGAGAATATTTATCATTAATATTGCTCGACTGTTGTTCGGCTTGTCGGCCGGACGTTTTCGTTTCAGGGTCGAAACATGAAAGCCAAACTCGCCACACTTCCCATGTCCTATCGTCTGGCCGTTACCTCGCGGGTGCTGGCGGCGGTGTTTGGCGGCTATCTGGTCGCGGCGCTGGCCAGTGTCACCCTGACCATGTGGTTGCCGCTCAACCGCGCCGAAGCCGTGGTGACCGGCATGACTGTTTCGTTTCTGGTCTATCTGGTGGCGGTGTTGTGGTGCTTTGCCTGCCGCACGGCGTGGTCGGCGTGGGTCGGTTTGCTGGTGCCGAGCGTGATTCTGGCGACCATCTCCGGCGCTGCTCGCGGGTTGGGCTTTGCATGAAAGAGGGTTTTCGCCAGGCCATGGCCTGGTTGCACACGTGGGTCGGGCTGGTGTTCGGCTGGTTGCTGTTCGCGATTTTTCTGACCGGCACGCTGGCCTATTTCAATGACGAAACCACGCACTGGATGCAGCCGGAAATTCCCTCGCGACCGTTGAATGCCGAGGCGAGCCTGACGCTGGCGCAAAATTATCTACAGCAACATGCCGCCGGCGCCTCGCGCTGGTTGATCGACTTGCCCGACGCCCGTGATCCCGGCCTGACCGTGCGCTGGCAGCAGTCGCCGGGCAAACCCGGCGAGCGCGGCCGCTTCGAATCGAATACCCTCGACGCGCAAACCGGCAGCGAAGTGCAGGGCCGCGAAAGCATGGGCGGCGAGTTCTTCTACCGCTTCCACTTTCAGCTGCAAATGCCCTATCCGTGGGGGCGCTGGCTGGCGACGATCGCCGCGATGGTGATGTTCGTCGCGCTGATCACCGGGATCATCACCCACAAAAAAATCTTCAAAGACTTCTTCACCTTCCGTCCGCGCAAAGGCCAGCGCTCCTGGCTCGACGGGCATAACGCGGTCGGCGTGCTGGTGCTGCCGTTTCACCTGATGATCACCTACAGCAGCCTGGTGATTTTCATGTCGATGGTCATGCCGGCGAGCATTTTGGCGTCGTACGGCAGCGACGTGAACAAGTTTTACGATGAAGTATTCCCAGCCTCGAATACCCCGGAACGCGCCAACACTCCTCAGGCGCTGGCACCCATGGCACCGCTGTTGGCCAAGGCCAGCGAACAATGGTCGGGCGGCCATACGGCGCGACTGTCGGTGAACAATCCGGGCGACGCCAATGCGACGGTGGTGCTGTCGCGTGCCGGCGACGGCGTGGTGCACGATTTCGGCCGTGCGGTGACGTTCAACGGGGTCAGCGGGCAGATGCTCGGCAGCACACCGAATCAGCCGATGGCCATGGCGGTCGGCGGCGCTTTCTATGGTTTGCACATGGGCCACTTCGCCGGGCCGGTGTTGCGTTGGCTGTACTTTATTTGCGGGCTGGCCGGCACCGCGATGATCGGCACCGGGCTGGTGATCTGGCTCGGCAAGCGTCAGCTGAAACACGCGAAGAGCGGTGTGATGCCGTTCGAACTGCGGCTGGTTGAAGTGCTGAACATCGCCAGCATGGCCGGGCTGGTGACGGCGATCGCGGTGTTTTTCCTGGCCAATCGTCTGCTGCCGACAGGTCTGGCCGGACGTGCGGATTGGGAAGTGAATGCGTTCTTTATCGCTTGGGGTTTGAGCGTGTTGCACGCGCTGTTGCGGCCGGGGCGCAAGGCGTGGGTCGAGCAGCTGGCGTGCGGCGCGTTGCTGTTTACTGCCGTGCCGGTGATCAATGCGCTGACCACGCCGTGGAATCTCGCGGCAACCCTGACGCAGGGCGATTGGACGCTCGCCGGTTTCGATCTGACCTGCTTCGCCACCGGCGTGTTTCTCGCGTGGGCCGCATGGAAAATGCAACGCGCCGCCAGCACTGTCAGCGTGAAAAATCCTCGTCGCGAAAAGGCTCGGGCGATCACCCTTGAGCAGGGAGCGAACTGATGTTGCTGGCGCTGCTGCTGTGCTATGCCGGGTTCACCGCGTTGTGTCTGTCGATGCCTCGTCATCACGATGAATTGCTCGGCCACAAACCTTCGGCCTCGCGTCGTCAGGCGCTGAAAATCGGCGGATGGTTGTTGCTGTGTTTATCGCTGTGGGCGGCAGTGACGGTGAACGGCTGGAGCTTTGGCCTGGTCGACTGGTTCGCCGTGCTGATGCTCAGCGCATTGACGCTGGTGTTGCTGATGCCGTATCGCCCGCGTCTGGCGTTGGCGCTCGCCGGGCTGAGTCTGTTGGCCAGCCCGGTGGCGGCATGGGCGCAGTGCTGAGGTGTTGATCGGTCTCCCTCCGGAATCCCGCGACGACGAACCGCGCGGGGCGCGTGCGCACTTTCTCCAGGTGTTTCTGTCCCAGCGTTCGCAGATGGAAGCGCTGGTGAATCGGCGCGTCGGCTGCCGGGCGACAGCGGCGGATCTGGTGCAGGATTTGTTTCTGCGTTTCTGGCGGCGGCCGCTGGTGCAGGTCGAGGAACTCAGCACTTATCTTTTACGTTGCGCTGGCAACATCGCCATCGACCATTTACGCAGCGAAGGTGCGCGCTCGCGAGTCAACGAAGGCTGGCAACCGGACGCGCCGGACAGCCACGGCAGCGAGCCGCAAGCGGCGCTCGAAGCGGGCAATGATCTGCGCCACGTCGAAGCGGCATTGCGTGCATTGCCCGAGCGCACGCGGCAAATCTTTTTGCTCAATCGCATCCACGGTCGCAAGTACGCAGACATCGCCAAAGCCATGGGCCTGTCCCAAAGTGCCGTGGAAAAACATATGATGCGCGCCCTCGAGGCCTGCAAGGCCAGCCTGCGCGAACCCGCGCCACGTCTGCCAGGGAAAGCACCGTGAAGCCAACCGATTACGTCACCCCGACACCGGCTCAGGAGCAGGCTGCATTCGCTTGGCTCAGCCTGTTGCATGATCGGCCAAGCGCGGGCGATCAACTCACCTTCAGCCAATGGCTGCGTGCCGATCCGGCGCACGCCGAGGCTTATGCGCAGGCGCAAGTGGTCTGGGAGTTGAGCGAAGGCCCGGCGCGAACGTTGGCCGATGAAGAGGCTTTGGCGCTGCAGGGTTATCTCGATGCGATGGATCGACCGCGTCGTCCGCAACTCTTGCGGTGGTCGGGTGGGCTGGCGATGGCCGCGTGTCTGTTGCTGATGATCAGCCTCGGCACCGGGTGGCAGCCGCAGCGCTGGATTGATGACCTGGGGGCTGATTACGTTTCCGCGCCGGGGGAAATTCGCACGGTGACGTTGGCTGATCAATCGCAAGTTACCCTCGATGCTGACAGTGCGATTGCGGTGGATTTCAGCCGGGGTGAGCGGCATGTGCAGTTGCGCCGTGGCGCCGGATTTTTCACGGTTACGCACACTGGTGAGCCGTTTGTGGTCGAGGCCGAGAAAGGCTCGGCGCGGGTGCTTGGGACGCAATTTGAAGTGCGACTGCAAGCGCATGGCGCGCAGGTGACGGTGTTGTCCGGGCGTGTCGGGGTGACGGCGGATCGTAATGGCGAACAGCAGATTCTCACGGCCGGGCAGCAAGTCGCTTACGGAGCGGGATCGGCGGAAAAACTGCATGCCGTGGACAGCGAGGCGCAACTGGCCTGGCGGCAGGGTTGGCTGACGTATTACAAGTCGACGCTGGGGGACGTGGTGGAGGATTTGCGCCGGTATTATCCGGGGCGGATTGTGCTGCTCAATGATGAGTTGGCGGCGCGCAAGGTCAGTGGCAGTTTTCCGAGTAAGGATCCGCAGGCGGTGTTGAATTCTTTGCAGGGGGTGTTGGGGTTTGAGCAGCATCAGGTGTTGGGGCACTTGATTATTTTGCGATAGGGCCACCGGCCTCTTCGCGAGCAGGCTCGCTCCCACATTTTGAAATGCGATCCCCTGTGGGAGCGAGCCTGCTCGCGAAGGCGTCGGCCCCGACAACACACCTGCAAAAATATTTTCAAATTGTGATGAGGTAAACCCAGGCCCCATCCGTGTAGTGACTGAAACTGCGAGTCATTCGCATCCGTTGCGGTTCTACACAGGTCATGAGTCATGAAGTCCAGGGCAAAATCGGGTTCGGTCAAACAGTGGTTAGGCGTGTCGGCGTTGAGCTTTTCGGCATTGGCGCTGTTGCCGATGAGCGTGGCTCGCGCCGCTGAAACCGTCAGCAGCCAGCCGCAAAAGCAGTTCACGTTCAGCCTGGCCGCCAAACCGCTGCCGCAAGCCTTGAGCGATTTCAGCCGGGTCACCGGGCAGAGCGTGGTCTACACCGACGAAGCGCCGTACGGCCTCACCGCCCCGGCGGTCAACGGCCAGATGAGCGCGGAACAGGCCCTGCAAAAGTTGCTCACAGGTTCCGGCCTGAGTTTCCGCCGCACCGACAGTCACACCTTGGCACTGGAGCCGCAGCCCACCGCAGGCGCGTTGAACCTCGGCGCCACCACCATCACCTCGATGCGCAACGATTCGTTGAGTTATCAGCCGCCGGAAACCAGTTCGGTGATGCGCTCGTCGGCCTCGCTGCAAGAAGTCCCGCAGACCGTCAACGTCATCCCGGCGCAGGTCATCCGCGATCAGGCACCGCGCAATCTCGACGATGCACTGGCCAACGTCAGCGGCATCACTCAGGGCAACACCTTGGGCAGCACGCAGGACTCGGTGATGACGCGCGGTTTCGGCGACAACCGCAACGGCTCGATCATGCGCGACGGCATGCCAATCGTGCAGGGCCGAGGCATGAACGCCACGGTCGATCGCGTCGAAGTGCTCAAGGGCCCGGCGTCGTTGCTCTACGGCATTCAGGATCCGGGCGGTGTGGTCAACATGGTCAGCAAGAAGCCTGAGCTGGCGCAGTACAACGCGCTGACCCTGAGCGGCTCGACCTACGGCGACGGCAAGAATGGCAGCGGCGGCACCTTCGACAGCACCGGTGCGCTGGGCGATTCCGGGCTGGCCTATCGCATGGTGCTCGATCACGAAGACGAAGATTACTGGCGCAATTTCGGCACGCTCCGCCAAACCCTGATCGCGCCTTCGCTGGCCTGGTTCGGCGAAAGCACCAAGCTGTTGTTCGCCTACGAGCATCGCGAATTTCTCACGCCGTTCGACCGTGGCACGCTGATCGATCCGCGCACCAATCATCCACTGGATATCTCGCGCAACGAGCGCCTCGACGAGCCGTTCAACAACATGGAAGGGCGTTCGGATCTCTATCACTTCGAAGCCGACCACGAACTCAACGACGACTGGAAAGCCCATTTCGGCTACAGCTGGAACCGCGAAACCTACGACGCCAGCCAAGTACGCGTCACCGCCATCGACAGCAAAAAAGGCACGCTGACCCGCAGCATGGACGGCACACAAAACGCGATCAGCACCGACCGTTTCACCACCGCCAGTCTCGAAGGCAAGGTCAACGTGTTGGGCATGCAGCATGACCTGGTGTTCGGCGTCGACGATGAGTACCGCAAGATCTACCGCGCCGACCTGATCCGCCAGAAAAGCCTGAGCACCTTCAGCTACGTCAATCCGGTGTATGGCCGTGAAGTCGAAGGCACCACGGTCAGTGCCGCCGACAGCGCGCAGACCGATGAACTGCGCAGCGATTCGATCTTTATGCAGGACTCGATTCACCTCACCGATCAATGGATTCTGGTCGCCGGCGGGCGCTTTCAGGAGTACGACCAGTACGCCGGCAAAGGCGTGCCGTTCAAGGCCAACACCGACAGTAACGGGCAGAAATGGGTGCCGCGCGCGGGGCTGGTGTATCGCTACACCGACGCTTTGTCGTTCTACGGCAGCTACACCGAATCGTTCAAACCCAACTCGACCATCGCCCCGCTGAGCGGCAGCAGCACCGTGCTCGACGGCAGCATCGCGCCGGAAGAAGCCAAGTCGTGGGAGCTGGGCGCGCGCCTCGATCTGCCAGGACAAGTCACCGGCAACGTTGCATTGTTCGACATCAAAAAGCGCAACGTTTTGGTCGCCAATGCTGAAGGCCCAACGACGATTTACAGCGCCGCCGGCGAAGTGCGTTCGCGCGGTCTGGAACTGGATTTGAGCGGTCAGTTGAGCGAGCGCTGGAGCATGATCGGCAGCTACGCCTACACCGATGCCGAAGTCACGGAAGACCCGGACTACAAAGGCAAGCGCCTGCAAAACGTGGCGAAGAATAGCGGCTCATTGTCGGCGGTGTATGACTTCGGCAGCGTGATCGGTGGCGATCAATTGCGCGTCGGTGCCGGGGCGCGGTATGTCGGTGAGCGGGCGGGTAACGCGGTGAATGATTTTGATCTGCCGAGCTATACCGTGGCGAACGCGTTTGCCACTTACGACACCCAGGTTGAAGGGCAGAAGGTCAAGTTTCAACTGAATGTGAAGAACCTGTTTGATCGCACTTACTACACGTCGGCGGCGAGCCGGTTCTTTGTGTCGATGGGGGATTCGCGGCAGGTTTCGTTGTCCAGCACGTTGGAGTTTTAAGTCAAGATCTAGAGCCCCTCACCCTAACCCTCTCCCGAAGGGAGAGGGGACTGACCGAGGTGTCTTGCGCGATACGGCGACCTGAAACACCGAATTGATTATGGATTCAGAAAAGTACTTTCAAGTCGGTGTAATGCTTGAGCATCCCCCAATCGGCTCCCTCTCCCTCTGGGCGGTCCGACGTTTCGGGAGGGCTGGGGTGAGGGGAACCAGGCCTCAACGCAAAAACGCCTGCCGATACTCCCCCGGCGTCCCGCCCAATACCTGCTTGAATCGATTGGTAAAGTGGCTCGCACTGGCAAACCCGCAAGCCAAAGCAATCTCCCCCAATGGCAACGCCGTGCCCCGTAACAATTCCCGCGCCCGATCCAGGCGTCGCGCCAGCACGTACTGATGCGGCGGCAAGCCAAAGCTCATCCGAAACATCCGCGCAAAATGATATTCCGACAATGCACATAATCCGGCCAACTGCCCAAGGCTGATCGGCTCGGCCAACTGGCTGTCGATGAACTCCACCAATTGCCGACGCTGATGCGGTGCCAGCCCACCCTTCAAACGCAAACCCTGACGCGCGCCAACCTGGCTGAGCAAAGTGTGGCTGATCAATTCGTGAGCAATGCTGCTGGTCAGCAAGCGCTCGGCAGGCTCGTCCCAGTTCAACGTCAGCAGTTGCCGAAAGCGCTGCGCTTGTTGCGGATCTTCAAGAAAAGTCTGCTCGCGCAATTGCATCTCACGCGGCTCACGATCAAGCAGCGTGACGCAACCGAGGGCGAATTGTTCAGCGCTGAAATACAGGTGCGCCAAACGAATATCACCGTTGATCACCCAGCCCGATTCGTGATCGGCGGGCAGGATGCACAGCTTGTCCGGCCCGCCTTTTTGCCCCGGCTGGCCGCGACGGAAAGTGCCGGTGCCGCCAGCGATGTAGCAGGACAGCGTGTGATGGCTCGGCGCTTCGTATTCCTGCGCGTCGTGGTGGTTGGTCCACAAAGCTGCAGACAAGCCGTCACCGAGCTCGGCGCTGTGCACAAGGCGTGCGTTCGGCGAGCGGTTGAGGGCTTGAAAGACTTGCAGGTTATCGATTGCGGCCATGATCGGTTCTCTCCAACGCCTTGCATCCTACTCCGTAGGCTTCGCGCTGCCAGCCCACTGCCGGACAAAAGCGCAAGAATCTGCAAGCGCCGAAGGCAAGCCTCGGCAGACACTCAAGGCCTATTGAGGAGTAAGCGCCATGAACCTGTCGTTGTATTTGCTGACCGTGCTGATCTGGGGCACCACCTGGATTGCCTTGAAATGGCAGTTGGGGGTGGTGGCGATTCCGGTGTCGATTGTTTATCGATTTGGCCTCGCGGCGCTGGTGCTGTTTGTGTTGTTGCTGCTCAGCCGTCGGTTGCAACCGATGAACCGTCGCGGTCATTTGATTTGTGTGGCGCAGGGCTTGTGCCTGTTTTGTGTGAACTTCATGTGTTTTCTGACGGCGAGCCAGTGGATCCCCAGCGGTCTGGTGGCGGTGGTGTTTTCCACCGCAACTTTGTGGAATGCGTTGAATGCGCGGGTGTTCTTTGGGCAACGAATCGCGCGCAATGTATTGATGGGCGGGGCGCTGGGGCTGTTCGGTCTGGGCATGTTGTTCTGGCCCGAACTGGCCGGGCATCAGGCCAGTCCGCAAACCTTGCTTGGACTCGGTTTGGCGTTGTGCGGCACCTTGTGTTTTTCGGCGGGCAACATGCTGTCGAGCCTGCAGCAGAAGGCGGGCCTCAAGCCGCTGACCACCAATGCCTGGGGCATGGCGTATGGCGCGGCGATGCTGTCGGTGTGGTGCCTGGTCAAAGGCATTCCGTTCGACATGGACTGGTCGCCGCGTTACGTCGGCGCGCTGCTCTACCTTGTTATTCCCGGTTCAGTGATCGGTTTCACCGCATACCTGACGCTGGTCGGCCGCATGGGCCCGGAGCGCGCGGCGTATTGCACGGTGCTGTTCCCGGTGGTCGCGCTTAACGTTTCGGCGTTTGCCGAAGGTTACCAGTGGACGGCGCCGGCGCTGGTCGGGCTGGTGTTGGTGATGTTGGGTAACGTGTTGGTGTTTCGTAAACCGAAAACAGTCTTGGTTCCGCCGCACGGTAAGTTAGCTTGATATGAAAGAGCGCTGTTGATCAGCGCTCGACTTTCAAGGTGATGTAAATCATTACCGGGAAGATGAAGTCAACAATGTGCCGAGCCCAGTCTTTGGCGTTCCATTCTGTTGAAGTGTCCATGTCAAACCATTCCACGCCGACGGTTTGCAGGCACACGTAATAGATAAAGATGGCAACCAGAATGCCCATGATCGAAAACTTCTTGGCTTCATGGAATTCTTCCGCCGAGTCATTCACTTTTCGATACAGGTGATAGGTACCCATCAGGCATAGCACGGTATAGGTGACTTCCAGCGTAATGATGAGCCAGAAGATCCGGTGGTGCAGGTAAGGCGAATCGATCGACCGATACTTGATGTTTTCGTTGGCGGTAGTGTCCATGCTCAGGATGTGAGCAACGTATTCGTAGTTTGAGTTGTAGTCGAAAAAGTTATGAATGATCACCAGTACGCCAAAAAAACTGATGTAGGCCATCAAGATGACTTTGCTGTAGCGGATAAGTTTTTCGGTGCTCAGGTTGTTCAAGGTCTTCGCTCTCCATAGCGTCTTATCGTTCATTCGATAATGCCGAGAGCTTATAACGCGGGAGTGTGAATAGGGCTGTTGTTGAATTTCAAGTTGTGTAGTCAAGTTGTGGCGGGCAAGTGCAAGTTTGCACTTGCCCGTTTTTTTATCCGCGCCAGACTTGTGGGTTGACCAGATCCTGCGGGCGTTCGCCGAGCAGGGCGCTGCGCAGGTTGGCGAGGGCACGGTTGGCCATGGCTTCGCGGGTTTCGTTGGTTGCGGAGCCAATGTGCGGCAGGGTCACGGCGTTTTTCAGCTGGAACAGTGGCGATTCGGCCAGCGGTTCTTTTTCGTAGACGTCCAGACCGGCGCCGCGAATGCGGTTGTTTTGCAGGGCTTCGATCAGCGCGGGTTCGTCGACCACCGGGCCACGGGAGATGTTGACGAGGATGGCGCTTGGTTTCATCAGGGCCAGTTCGCGGTGGCTGATGAGGTGGCGGGTTTTGTCGCTGAGTGGCACGACCAGGCAGACGAAGTCGGCTTCGGCCAGCAGTTGGTCGAGGCTGCGAAATTGGGCGCCGAGTTGTTGTTCGAGTTCGGTCTTGCGGCTGTTGCCGCTGTAGATGATCGGCATGTTGAAGCCGAGGTGGCCACGGCGGGCGATGGCGGCGCCGATGTTGCCCATGCCGACGATGCCGAGGGTTTTGCCGTGCACGTCAGAGCCGAACAGCGGGGCGCCGACGCTGGCTTGCCATTGGCCGGCCTTGGTCCAGGCGTCGAGTTCGGCGACGCGGCGGGCGCTGCTCATGATCAGTGCGAAGGCGAGGTCGGCGGTGCTTTCGGTGAGGACGTCGGGGGTGTTGGTGAGCATGATGCCGCGTTGGTTGAAGTAGTCGAGGTCGTAGTTGTCGTAGCCGACGGAGACGCTGGAGACGACTTCGAGTTTGGTCGCGGTTTCGAGTTGGGCCTGGCCGAGTTTGCGGCCGACGCCGATGAGGCCGTGGGCGTGGGGCAGGGCTTCGTTGAATTGGGCGTTGATGTCGCCGGTTTTTGGGTTGGGGACGATGACGTCGAACTCTTGTTGCAGGCGTTCGATCATTGGCGGGGTGATGCGGCTGAAGGCCAGGACAGTCTTTTTCATTGCTGAGGGCTCGACGGGCTTGATTGCAAGCAAGCTAACATTTTCTCGCTTTGATTGTCTCGGGGGGCTTGGCGGCCTTTGGGCCGACCATGTTCTTGGGGGTTTGGGTGTATATCCGTTTTTTAGGTGATGGCGGATTAAGGTTTCGCCCTTACGGCGAGTCACCTTTTCCAAACGCCGAAAAGGTAACCGAAAAGGCTTTGCTCCTGCGTTCGGCCCGCTCGCTGGGGCTCGGGGTTCCTTCGCTGCGGGATTGATCCGGGGGCAGCGCCTACGGTTTGCTTCGCTGCACCTCCTCTCGCTGTGTTTGGCTGCGCCAAACGGTCGCTGCGCTCCCACCCCCGGATCAATCCCTCCACTCAGCCTTCCGACGTCGCTCGTGGATCAAGATCAAAAGCTTTGTCGAGCTTGCGCTCATCCTGTGTAGGAGCTGCCGCAGGCTGCGATCCTTTGATCTTGCTTGTGCTTTTCGTAGGAGCAGAGCTTGCTCGCGATGGCGGCCTGACAGCCGACCAATTCCTGCCAGATGTACTCAATCCAACTGTAGGAGCGAGCCTGCTCGCGATAGCGGTGTGTCAGACGCCGTAAATATTGAGTGTGCTGACGTCTTCGCGAGCAGGCCCGCTCCCACGGGGGAATCAGTTGTGGGTTGGGGGTTGGGATATTTCGTGGTTATCCAGCGCGCGATTCACGGCCAGTTCGGCGAGCATGATGATTTGCTGGATCGCCAGAATCGTTCTTCGCTGCGGGAGTTCGATGTAGGCGGCGATGTCGCTGGTCATGAGGCTGGCTTGGGCCAGGGATTCGCAGGCGTGTACCAGCAGGCTTTCGTTGTCTTGATCGGGGGCGACCTGGAACATGGTGCTGGGTTTATGGAAGCGCAGGGTGAGTGCGTTGGGTTTTAGGTAGTGGTCGAGGGCGCGTTCGGCGGCTTCGTGGAATCTTTTTGAACCGGGGAATTCGTAGGGGGTGGTGTCTTCGAGTTCGGGGGGATTCGGTGTTGGTTTGATCATGGTGAAGCTCCATTCGGGAAGTGGAGTTCGCCAAGCACTGCGACCAAGCAATAGGGTGGCGAACCGTACGCGGGTTGGTCGACCAGGGAATGGAAACCCGGCAGAGCCGAAGCTCTCCCACGCACGGCTCGCCATTAAGCAAGCTTGATAAGTGCGCCATTCTAAACCCGAGCGACCAAGCCCGGTCGCTGATTCGTCAGCGACACCCAAAGCCTATCCACCTCGCTTCCGACGGACAACCGACGCGACCTGTCGGAAACATCCGCGAAATTCCCGTTCTGTAGGAGCTGCCGTAGGCTGCGATCTTTTGATTTTTAAACGGCAAGATCAAAAGATCGCAGCCTGCGGCAGCTCCTACAGGGGCGTGGTGTGTTTAAAGGTCAGTTGGCGACTCGGGCGCCGGCGAGGGTGCCGCTGAGTTCGTAGGCGGCCAGTTCGGCTTGGTGCGCGGCGAGGATTTCTGGCAGGGAGCCGCGCAGGTATTCGACCCACGTTTTGATCTTCGCATCCAGATATTGCCGCGACGGGTAGATCGCATACAGGTTCAATTCCTGCGAGCGGTAGTTCGGCATCACCCGCACCAGCGTGCCGTTGCGCAAGCCTTCAATCGCCGCATACACCGGCAGCACACCCAGGCCCATGCCGCTGATGATCGCGGTTTTCATCGCGTCGGCGGAGTTCACCAGAAACGGTGAGCTGTTGATGGTGACCACTTCCTGACCTTCCGGGCCGTCGAACGCCCATTTTTCCAAGGGGATCACCGGGCTGACCAGGCGCAGGCAGGCGTGGTTGAGCAGGTCGCTGGGTTTTTGCGCGGCACCGTTGGCTTTCACGTAGGCCGGGGAGGCGCAGACGATGCTGTAGGTGATGCCCAGTCGCTGCGAGACAAAACCGGAATCCGGCAGTTCGCTGGCGAGCACGATCGATACGTCGTAGCCCTCGTCGAGCAAGTCCGGCACGCGGTTGGCCAAGGTCAGGTCGAAGGTCACGTCCGGGTGGGTCTTGCGGTAGCGGGCGATCGCGTCGATGACGAAGTGCTGACCGATGCCGGTCATGGTGTGCACTTTTAATTGCCCGGCCGGGCGCGCGTGGGCGTCGCTGGCTTCGGCTTCGGCCTCTTCGACGTAGGCGAGGATCTGTTCGCAGCGCAGCAGGTAGCGCTTGCCCGCTTCGGTCAGGGCGATGCGGCGGGTGGTGCGGTTGAGCAAGCGGGTTTGCAGGTGGGCTTCCAGGTTGGAGACCGCGCGCGAGACGTTGGCGGTGGTGGTGTCGAGTTGCACGGCGGCGGCGGTGAAGCTGCCGGCTTCGGCGACGCAACTGAAGGCGCGCATGTTTTGCAAAGTGTCCATGGGGTGCTCTCAAGGGAGATGGCAAATTGTGACACGAAGTTTCAGGGGCGAGACCCCCGACCAAGGGATTATCTCGTTAACCGTAACAAAGATTCACAGAAATCCCAGCTTATCGCCGCACAGGGCCTTCCATAGAATTGCGCCGATCCCTGTAGGAGCTGCCGCAGGCTGCGATCTTTTGATTTTGGTTTAAGGGAATCAAGATCAAAAGATCGCAGCCTGCGGCAGCTCCTACAGAAGAAGTATCGATCCCCTCTCTCAGGAATTCGCAGCTGTGCCGCGTCGCATCAACAGAGCGCTTTTGCCGCTCAGTGTTCTGGCTTTTACCCTGGGTCTCAGCGGCTGCATCTCAACTGACGGAATTGTCCCGCAGGGCAAGGCGTTGGAGGCCAATTCACTGGTCACCGACGACGCCATCGCCCACGCTGCCCGTGACGCCAACTGGCCCACCGCGCAATGGTGGCAAGCCTACGGCGACCCGCAACTCAATCGCTGGATCGACCTCGCCGTGCAAGGCAGCCCGAGCATGGCCATGGCCGCTGCGCGAGTGCGCCAGGCGAAAGCCATGGCCGGTGTTGCTGAGGCGGCCGAGTCGTTGCAGATCAATGGCGAGTCGACGTTCAAACGCCACAACTGGCCGACCGATCAGTTCTACGGCCCCGGCGATCTGGCCAACACCACGACCTGGGATAACAACGCTGCGCTGGGTTTCAGCTACGCCCTCGACCTCTGGGGCCGCGAAAGCAATAGCAGCGAGCGCGCGGTGGATCTGGCGCACATGAGCGCGGCCGAAGCGCGACTGGCGCAGCTGGAATTGCAGAACAACATCGTCCGCGCCTACATCGAACTGTCGCTGCATTACGCCCAGCGCGACATCGTCGCGGCGACGCTCAAGCAGCAACAACAGATTCTCGATCTGGCGCAGAAGCGTTTGAACGGCGGGATCGGCACGCATTTCGAAGTCAGTCAGGCCGAAACACCGTTGCCGGAAACCCATCGGCAAATCGATGCGCTGGATGAAGAGATCGCCCTCAGTCGTAATCAACTTGCCGCGCTGGCGGGTAAAGGGCCGGGGGAGGGTGCGCAGTTGCAGCGCCCGACTTTGTCCCTTGGCGCTGAGTTGAAATTGCCGTCGGCGTTGCCGGCCGAATTGCTCGGTCAGCGGCCGGATGTAGTCGCCAGTCGCTGGCAAGTGGCGGCGCAGGCGCGTGGAATCGATGTGGCGCATGCCGGGTTTTATCCCAATGTCGATCTGGTCGGCAGCCTCGGTTACATGGCCACGGGTGGCGGCGCGCTGGAGTTTTTGACCGGCAAGAAACTCAACTACAACGTCGGCCCGGCGATCTCGTTGCCGATCTTTGACGGTGGGCGTTTGCGTGCCGAACTCGGTGAAGCCTCCGCCGGTTACGACATCGCCGTGGCGCATTACAACCAGACGTTGGTGAATGCGTTGAAGAACATTTCCGACCAGTTGATCCGCCGCGAATCGATGGACAAGCAGCAAGGCTTTGCCGCCGAGTCGGTGGCCACGGCGCAGAAGACTTACGACATCGCGATGATTGCTTATCAGCGTGGGCTTACCGATTACCTCAACGTGCTCAATGCGCAGACGTTGCTGTTCAAGCAGCAGCACGTGCAGCAGCAGGTGCAGGCGGCGCGTCTGAGTGCGCATGCCGAATTGGTGACTGCGTTGGGTGGTGGTCTTGGCGCCGGCAACGACGTACCGACGGCCGAAAAAACCCAGGCCCCGAAAACCCCGGCACTGCTGCGGTGAACCCAAAATCTCAGCTGGAAATTTCCTCCTTTGGAGTTGACCCCAAACCCTGTGGCGAGGGGATTTATCCCCGTTCGGCGGCGCAGCCGTCGCAAAGCCAGTGCACGCGGTGTGACTGTGGGAATCGGGTCGTAGGTTTTGGGGCCGCTTCGCAACCCAACGGGGATAAATCCCCTCGCCACAGGGGCTGTGTACGCTGTAACAAATTCTTCAATTCTCGATCATTGAGCAGAATTTAATGACTCCCTTGCCCGCACCGCTGCGCTGGCTCTACTCCCTGGAATGGCGCCGTGGATTTTTCGACTGGGCGCGCAGCGATGGCGTGACCTGGGTCTACATCTTCAAGGTGTTGCTCGCCGCATTCCTGACGCTGTGGCTGGCCATGCGCCTGGAACTGCCGCAACCGCGCACCGCAATGATCACCGTGTTCATCGTCATGCAGCCGCAGAGCGGCCAGGTGTTCGCCAAGAGTTTCTATCGCTTCCTCGGCACATTGGCCGGGTCGGCGATGATGGTCACGCTGATCGCCTTGTTCGCGCAAAACACTGAACTGTTTCTCGGCTCATTGGCGATCTGGGTCGGCATCTGTTCGGCCGGCGCCGCGCGTTGCCGCAACTTCCGCGCCTACGGTTTTGTCCTTGCCGGTTACACCGCCGCGATGGTCGGTTTGCCCGCGCTGGCTCATCCGGACGGCGCGTTCATGGCCGCCGTATGGCGAGTGCTGGAAATCTCGCTGGGCATCCTTTGCGCGACCGTGATCAGCGCCGCGATCCTGCCGCAAACCGCCAGCGCCGCCATGCGCAACGCCTTGTATCAGCGCTTCGGCGTGTTCGCATTGTTCGTCACCGATGGCCTGCGCGGGCGCAGCAAAGCCGAGTCTTTCGAAGCGAGCAACGTGCGCTTTATCGCCGAAGCGGTGGGCCTTGAAGGCTTGCGCAGCGTGACGGTTTTCGAAGACCCGCACATGCGCCGACGCAACGGTCGCCTGAGCCGTTTGAACAGCGAATTCATGGGCATCACCACACGCTTTAACGCCTTGCATCAGTTGCTCGAACGCCTGCGCGTCAACGGCGAAGAGCACGTCGTCGCGGCGATCAGACCGGGCCTGCAGGATCTCGCCGAAGTGCTCGACGGCTTCAGCGGCCGCGCCCTGACCAGCCCCGATGCCGCTCGTTTGGCAACTGCGCTGGCGACCTACAAAGAAGGGTTGCCGGTACGTGTGCGAACCCTGCGCGGGGTCTTTCAGGACACAGATCCGAGCGAAGCCGAACAACTGGATTTCCACACCGCGTACGAGCTGCTTTATCGCTTCGTCGACGACCTGCACAGTTATGCACAGACCCACGCTTCCTTGGCCGATCACCGCCACGAACGCGAGCGCTGGGACGAGCCGTTCACCCCGCAAACCAACTGGTGGGCGGCAGCGGCTTCGGGCATTCGCGCCTCGTTCATTCTGGTGGTGCTCGGCAGCTACTGGGTCGCCACCGCGTGGCCAAGCGGCGCGACGATGACCCTGATCGCCGCCGCCACCGTGGGCCTTTCAGCTGCCACACCTAACCCGAAACGCATGGCGTTCCAGATGGCCTGCGGCACCTTCCTCGGTGCCCTGATCGGCTTCGTCGAGATGTTTTTCATCTTCCCGTGGATCGACGGTTTTCCATTGCTGTGCGTGATGCTCGCGCCGGTGATCGTGCTCGGTTCGTTTCTCACATCGCGGCCGCAATACGCCGGTGTCGGCCTCGGTCTGCTGATCTTCTTCAGTACTGGTTCGGTGCCGGACAACCTGACCATTTACAACCCGTATACCTTCATCAACGACTACATCGCCATGGTCATGGGCATGCTGGTCTGTGCCGCTGCGGGGGCGATTATTCTGCCGCCGAACAGTCGCTGGCTGTGGAAACGTCTGGAGCAGGATCTGCGCGGCCAAGTGGTTTACGCAATCAGCGGCAAACTCAAAGGTCTGGCCTCGAGCTTCGAGAGTCGTACCCGCGATTTGCTGCATCAGGCCTACGGTCTCGCCGCTGGTGAGCCGAAGGTGCAAAAGAACCTGCTGCGCTGGATGTTCGTGGTGCTCGAAGTCGGCCACGCGATCATCGAGTTACGCAAGGAACAGGCGATTTTGCCGGTGCACCCGGCCTATGCCGAATCGCAGCCGTGGCGGCAGGCGATCCGCGTGATGGGCCGCGCGCTGGTGCGACTGTTTCTGCAACCGAACACCAGCAATCTTGAACGCGCACTGGTCGCGGTCGACCATGCAATCAGCCGTGTCGCAGCCACCGATGAGCCGTTCGCGCCGCACTTCGACACCTCCGCATTGCGCCGGGTGAAGAGCTATCTGCACTTCATCCGCACCTCGTTGCTCGACCCGCAATCACCGCTCGCTGCCTACGCCATCGCCAAGCCCGAAGGACTTGCCCATGCCTCGTGAAATCGCCTTCCACGGCGTGTACATGCCGACCATGACCCTGATGTTTTTCGTCGCTGCGGCATTGGCCTGGGCGGTGGATCGGTTCCTGTCCGGGTTCGACCTGTACCGTTTTTTCTGGCACCCGGCGCTGCTGCGTCTGAGTCTGTTTACCTGTCTGTTCGGCGCCATGGCGCTGACTGTCTACCGTTGAGAACGTCCCGATGAAAAAGTTTTTCAGCCTGCTCGCGACCCTGCTGGTGCTGGCCCTGGCGCTGTGGATCGGCCGCACGTTGTGGGAGCACTACATGAACACGCCGTGGACCCGCGACGGCCGCGTGCGTGCCGACATCATCAACGTCGCCGCCGACGTCACCGGCGAAGTGATCGACGTGCCGGTGCGTGACAACCAACTGGTGAAGAAGGGCGATTTGCTCATGCAGATCGACCCCGAGCACTACCGCATCGCCGTCAAACAAGCGCAGTCGCTGGTCGCTTCGCGCAAGTCGACGTGGGAGATGCGCAAGGTCAACGCCCATCGCCGCGCCGACCTCGACAACCTGGTGATCTCCAAGGAAAACCGCGACGACGCCAGCAACATCGCCGACGCCGCGCTCGCCGATTACCAACACGCGCAGGCGCAACTGGAAGCTGCTGAACTCAACCTCAAACGCACCGAAGTGCGTGCGGCGGTCGACGGTTACGTGACCAACCTCAACGTGCATCGCGGTGATTACGCCCGTATCGGCGAAGCGAAAATGGCCGTGGTCGACATGAACTCGTTCTGGGTTTACGGCTTCTTCGAAGAGACCAAACTGCCGCACGTTCGCGTCGGTGATAAAGCCGATATGCAATTGATGAGCGGCGAAGTACTCAAGGGCCACGTGGAAAGTATTTCGCGCGGCATCTACGACCGCGACAACCCGGAAAGCCGCGAGCTGATCGCCGATGTGAATCCGACGTTTAACTGGGTGCGGTTGGCGCAGCGAGTGCCGGTGCGGATTCACATTGATGAGGTGCCGGAGGGGGTTCTGTTGGCGGCGGGGATTACCTGTACCGTGGTGGTCGATCAGGCCCGGTAGTAACGGTAGAGGCTGCCTAATCTGATGCCCAGTCCGATAGAGTTACTTGCATAAAGTAACCGATTTGTTGAATAGGCGAGCAGCAGCGTGGTGACAAATGCATTCTGGCTTTCTTCGACGATCCCGGCATCGCCAAACGACGGATCAGGCTTGCCATCAAGCCCAATCAGCAAGAGGTAATGCCCTGATTCACCGCCGGCGACATAGATGTGTTGGCCTTGCGCGAGGATGTTCTGCCAATTGGTAGGAAAACCGGGCCTCAGTGAACTCTCGAGAAGACTCCCATTGTTAAAGTCCGGATCATTTTTCCCAAGCTTGTCGAAACCTACCACCAGACCCTGAGTGTTCTGCAGCGCGGGGGCTTTGACACTGCCTGCCGCCAAGTATTTACCCAACGCGCGTTCGGTGACCGCATTGAGTTCGATGTCGAAGCGCTGCTTGGTGAACAATCGGATACCCGGTGTCGCGCTATCCCCAAACATCAGGTTGAGCGAACCGTTTGGGTTAAGCATGGCCAGTAATCCGGATTTCGTACTGCCATCGGGTCGCGAGTAACCGGCAACAAGAATTCGACCATCGTCCAGAATGCACCCGTCCGTGAGGTAGGTGGTTGCTTGCGCTCTGGGAAGCTTGATGTCGACGATTCCGCTGACGCCGAATGAGGTCACAGGATTACCTCTGGCATCAAACTTCATCAGGTAAGCGGTTTCGATTCTGGCAGCGCCGGTAGCGCCATTCGTGCCAATCAGCAGACTGCCATCCTCCAACACCCGGATAAAGCGCCGCTCTCCATAGAAAACGCGCTCATCGATCAGGTTCTCCACGATTATTTGGCCATCGATCCCGAATTCGTTGACTCGGTTACCTGCCTCATCGAAGCACAGGATCGCGATTTCAGGGTCAGGTTGGGTTAATGAGAATCCTGATGCGCCAAACATGTAGATTCGACCATCCTTGCCCTGAGCCATCTCACCACTGAACGCTAAGCTACCCGGCGCGAAACGATCCAGGATGAAGCCGTCTTTTCCAAAGCGTCGATCGAGCTCACCGACGGAGTTCACCTTCGTAATCAGGAACTGTCCGTTTCCCTCCTCCTCGTCATCTGTCGCAATGATCAAGTCGCCATTGCCCAGCAATAAGGCACCGAACAGCGTATTCGTCGAATAAGGGTGTTCTTTGAATACGTGCGCAAGCGACAGATATCCATTTTTTTCGGGCCCCCAGGTTTCATCGCGACTGCCTGGCAGGTTGTTGGAAAGTGAGCGGCTCATGGCTAGGATCCTTTCTCTGAAATAAACCGGGAGGCCGTTGCATAACCTCGTAGCGAGGATGAACCCGGTGGCATCCCTGCCGATGACTGGAATTTGCGCTGCGTGGGTCGGGCTGTCTACTGTCAGACCTGACAGTAGACATCGCTGCAAAAACAGGATTTAGCGAGCGCCGGCAATATCAGCCGTGGCAAAAAGTCTCCTGCAAATGCCGCCAGATCACTCGCCCGGATTTGTTTTTCTCAAACACCACTGTCGAGCGTCGATCCGTATTCAATCCGCTCGCATCCGTCTGCAGTTCACGGTAACTCACCGTGGCCCCGTGTTCATGCAACGCAATGGCACGCAGTTCGCTGAGCTCGATTTTGAACCCGCGCTTCTTACCTCCAGCCATCCGAAACAGAGCGTTCAACGCCGCGAAATTCAGCATCCGGCCCAGCGGCGAAATCATGGAGAACTCAGGCGAAAACCGCGCTAGCAGTCGCTCCAGTTCAGCGTCGTCTCCCTCCACGGCAAACCATCGTTCGATGGCTTCGTGTGCCTGAATCACTTCATCAAAGTATTCGCTGTAGTCGGTCATATGGATTTTTCCTTGAGGGGAGTTTGAGTCAGCAGCGCGAGCACTGCCGTCGAATCGAACCGCAAAACACTGACCATCGGCAGCATCGTCAACAACGCGGCAGCGAGGAAGCAGTAGCGAAAACCCTCACCACCCAAAGCCCCCAACAAGGAGCTGAGCAACGCCGCGCCGAGGCAGAAACCGAGCTGGCGATTGATATTCCACAGCGCACTGGAATGGCCCATTTTTTCTGGCGTGATGCCGACGAATGCCAAGGTCTGCGCAGTGACGCTGCACAGGCTGCCGCCCAGGCCCATAAGGCCGTAGGCGATGATCAGCGGCGTGCTGGCGGGTTGTTCGATGCGCATCAGCAAGACGATACCGAGGCATTGCAGGAGCATGCCAGCGCTCAACAGCGGCTTCGGCCCCAGGCGATTGAAACTGCGTTTGCCGAGCATGATCGCCACGCCCGAACCCACTGCCCATGGCAGCATCAACGCCCCGATTTGCGCTGCGCCTAAGCCGAGGTTGTGCAGATACAACACGGCGATCATGTGGGTGCCGGTGAACACGCCGGGCACGCACAGGTAGATCAGCATCGCCAGGCGCAGCGACGGATTCTTGATCAGTTGCAGGTCGAGAATGGCGTTGGGTTTACGCCAGCCGTCTCGCAGATAAATGCACAGGGTCAGGACGCTGAGCACGAGGACAAAGAGACCGAGGATGCGCGTGTCTGTTTCGCTCAGCATGCTGACGGCGATCAACAATAAACTCAGTGCCGTCGCCGCCAATAGCAAGCCGCGCGCATCCAGCGTCGGGCGTTCACTCGACGGCTGATCGGCTTTCAGCCAGAACAGTCCAAGGCCAATAGCGAGCAGCGCCACCGGCAAATTGAGGTAGAAAATCCACCGCCACGACAACGCCTGAACAATCAATCCGCCCGCCGCCGGCGACAGTGCCGGCACCATCAGCGCCACCAGCAACACCACGCCGGTGAAATGCGCGCGCTGCGATGGCGGAAACTGTCGATACGCCAACGCCTGACCGACCGGCAGCAACAACCCGCCACCGAGCCCTTGCAGCAGGCGCCAGCCAATCAAGCTTTCGATCGATGCCGCTTGCGCCACCAGCACCGAGCCAATCCCGAACAACAGCAGCGAGGCGAGAATCAGCCGTCGTTCGCCGATCCGTGCCGCTAGCCACACGCTCAGCGGAATGATCAGCGTCAGCCCGAGCATGTAGGCGTTGGTGATCCACGCCAGTTGCGTCACCGAGGCGTGCAATTGTTGGGCGATGTCGGGGTAGGCAATGCTGGCGACGAACATGTTCAGCAAGTCGAGGGCGAACCCCAACAGATACACCAGCGCGACTTTCGAGCGATAAGCCATGGCAGCTTCCCTGTGATGAGACGTGCAGGGTAGGGCGCTTCTGGTGATAGGAAAACGCTGGTTTGGCTGCTAGTTTGTCAAAATTATTTTGACAAGGAGCGCAATGAGCATGGTCAGTCTCGACCGTTTCGACACATTCAAAGCGGTGGTTGAGGCCGGTTCGTTGACCGCTGCCGCCGACACGCTGGGCCAGACGCGCGCGGTGGTGAGCTTCAACCTCAAGCGGCTGGAGGAAGAATTGGGCGTTACCTTGCTCACCCGTAATACCCGGCAACTGGCGCTGACCGACGCCGGCGAGCGTTTTTATCGACGCTGTTTGCGTACGTTGGACGAAGCACGATTGGCGATCGAGGAAGCCCGTTCGGAGCATTCACAGCTCAAGGGTACGTTGCGCATCACCACCACGGTGGAGTTTGCATTGGCCCAGGTGGTGCCGGCGCTTGAGGTGTTTCGTCAGCAGCAACCGCAGTTGAATATTCACCTGTCGACGTCTTCGACCCATGCCGATCTGATCTCCGAACGGTTCGACATGGCGATTCGTCTGGGGCGTATGCACGACTCCAATTTGCGTGCGGTGCAGTTGTCGACATTCGAAGTGTTTGCGGTGGCGGCGCCGGGGTTGGTCGAGCGTTTTGCGCCGGTTGATACGCTGGCGGTGCTGGAGTCGATGCCGACATTGGGGCACGGGCGGGTGCCGGAGATGACGGTGACTGATCCGCACGGTGCTGAACATTTCTACCAGCCGAAACCGGGAACCACTGCGATTGTTGCGGACAACTCAGCGACGCTCAGGGCCTTTGCGTTGACCGGGCAGGGTGTGGCGATTTTGCCGCAATGGTTGATTCAGGAGGATTTGGAAGCGGGACGGTTACAACGGTTGTTGGCGGATTACCGCTTTGCCCAGCAAGGGGTGTACGCGCTGTATCCGGACACCCGGCATTTGCCGCTGAAGGTGCGGGCGTTTATTGATTTCATGAAAACCTGGAACTAACGACTCCCTGTAGGAGCTGTCGAGTGAAACGAGGCTGCGATCTTTTTATCTTCAAATCAACATCAAAATCAACAGATCGCAGCGTGCCGCAGCTCCTACAGATCCCCACCCAACCCGAACCGCTTCATCAACACCGACTCCAGCAACCCCTTCGGCAACAACGCCGCCAACAGCGGCAACGCCCGGCTGCCATTACCAATGCGGATCAAGCGCGGCGGGTTGCTCTGCCGCACGGCCTTGAGTAAATCAGCGGCAAACTCAGCAGCCGGCGTCGGCTTATCCTGTGAAGCCTTGGCCCGCGCGCGAATGCCTTCACGTAACGGAAACCACGGCGATTGTTCATTGATCAATTGCTCGGCCTCATGCCCGGCATTCTTGGCGAAGCTCGACTGAATCGCCCCCGGCTGCACTTCCATCACACGAATGCCGAACGGCGCCAGTTCCATGCGCAAGGCATCGGTCAATGCGTGCACCGCCGCTTTCGAGGCGCAGTAAGCACCGGCAAACGGCGTGACCAAAAGCCCTGACACGCTGCCGATATTCACCACCAGTCCCTTGCCCCGCCGCAGCACCGGAAACAACGCGCGGGTAACGCCGACTATGGAAAACACATTGGTTTCGAACTGCCGTTGCATCGCCGACACACCACCGTCGAGCAACGGCCCCATCGCGCCATAACCGGCGTTGTTGATCAGCACGTCGAGGCCGCCATGCTCCTGACTGATTCGCTCGCCGAGTTGCGCCAGCGCCGCGCCGTCGTTGACATCCAGTTGCACGGCGGTAAAACCGGCCGCACTCAATGCTGCGACATCGTCAGCCTTGCGCGCACTGGCCCAGACTTCGTAGCCCGCCGTTTTAAACGCATCGGCAAGCGCGCGGCCGATGCCGCTGGAACAACCGGTAATCAACGCAACGGGCATGGCGCATTCCTTGTGCAAAAAAGTTGGGAAGGGGGATCAGTCGGAGAAACTACCCTGCAAATGCTCGGCGCGGAACTCCAGAGTTTGCGGGCGATAACCGGGACGCAGTGGCGGCAATGGCAAACAGTCTTCCCATGTCGAACCGGCCTGCAATTCGCCGGGGCCACGGTAGCGCGGCGCGGTGTATTGGTTGTCGGCCAGATTGACCGTGTCGCCCGGCGCGTAGGCTGCGATGCGCCAGCGCAGTTCGGTCAGCGGCACGCTGTTGCCGTTGTTCATCTTCAGTTGCAGCGGACGATCGGCCGGGCATTGCTCCGGCGCGTAGCTGATGCGCAACTCGAGGCGCGCCAGTTGCTTGATCTCGCGGTTGTCCAGCCACACCACCCACATCGCTACCAGACCGAGGCCGATAGCGGCTGCCACTGACACCGGCAAGGCTTTGGCCGGATAGCGCAGCAACAGGATCAGCCAGGTGATGACCAGCAAAATGCCGATGAACATGGGGGAGCGCTCCTTGAGTTCGTGAGCACCATCCTACCGAAGGGCCGGCGCAATGGATATTCGTAGAACAGTCGATTGCGCCGTTGGTCGGGACTGTAATTTCTGACAGTAGGCACGCGGCACTTTGCCTGCTGTGATAACCGCACGCACCAAGGACGTGGTCGAAACCCATGGGCATCCACAGTCATACATCGATGCTTGAGGTGAATGATCCACGCGGACTGCAGATTCGCAACGTGGATTACTGGCGCGACGATGAAAACCGGCCTGCTGAAACGCGTATCCACCGTACGGCCCTCGACGTCGCCGGGCATGCCGTCAAACAATGGGATCCGCGACTGTGGGCGCTGCAAGCAACGGATCCGTTGACGCCGGCCAACCTCACTTCGGTGCATGCATTGAATGGCGAAGTGCTGCGTTCGGACAGCACCGATGCCGGTGTGCATATCAAGTTGCGTGGTCTGGGCAATCAAGTGTTGTCCGCTTGGGACAGTCGTGGCACGCGGCACGAGAATGAATACGATCAGCGTCTGCGCCCGACGGCGAAGTTCGAAGAGGCCGTGGCCGAGCCCCGACGCTGTGTCGAGCGCTTGGAGTACGGCCGGCCGGGGGAGGGCGATGCGCAATGCAATCAGTTCGGCGAGCTGATCCAGCACTTCGATCCCGCTGGTTGCGTGCTGTTCACACAGTTCGCGATCAGCGGCCAAAGCACTGAAAACACCCGCCACTTCACCCAGGATTCTGTTGCGCCGAACTGGCCACCTTTGCTGGATGATTGTCTGCGATTGCTCGAACCGGGGCCTGGTGCGACCACGCAATGGCGCTTTACGCCACAGGGGACGCTGCGCGAACTCATTGATGCCAAGGGTCATCGACAAACGTTCGAGATGGCCGTGGATGGCCGTTTGCGTGGCGCTGCTTTGCAATTGAAGCATCAATCCAGCGCGCACCTGTTGGTCAGCGATATCCGCTACAACGCTGAAGGCCAGGTTGTATATGAAATGGCGGGCAACGGTGTCAGCACGACGTTGCTTTATCGGCCACAGGACGGTCGACTGCTCGAACGTCTGACCAAGAGCACTGTTGGCGTGGTGTTGCAGCATTGGCTTTATCAGTACGACCCGATGGGCAATGTACTGAGCATTGAAGACAAGGCACTCCCCGTGCGCTATTTCGCCAACCAGCGCATCGAGCCAATCAGGCATTTTCGCTACGACAGTCTTTACCAGTTAATCGAAGCCACTGGCTGGGAGTCGCTCGTTACTCAGCGGGGCCCCGGCGCGAGCGGCCAGGCGGATCCCGCAGCGATCGGCAACTATCGGCAGACCTTCCGTTACGACGCCAGCGGTAATCTCCTGCAATTGAGCCATGTCGGCGGACAAGCTCAGGGTCATCAACTCAGCGCCGCTCGCTACAGCAATCGTTGCCTGTCCTGGCGCAACGGTACGGCCCCCACGGAGGCGGACATCGCTGCCGCGTTTGATAGCAACGGCAACTTGCTGGCGCTGGAGCCCGGGCGAAATCTGCAGTGGAACCTGCGCAATCAGCTCAGTCGCGTCACGCCCATTACCCGCGAGAGTGGGCTCGATGATCGCGAGTCTTACCTGTATGACGGCGCCGGTTTGCGCGTGCGCAAAATCACTGAACGACAGACCCCTGCACGCGCAGTGATTGCCGAGACGCGCTATCTGCCCGGGCTGGAACTGCGCAGCCACAGCGGTAACAACGAGCATTTGCAGGTGATCAGCGTGGCGATCGGACTCAACAGCGTGCGCGTTTTGCATCGTGACGGCGGACCGGATCGCTACCGCTATGGCTGCACCGATCACGTCGGTTCCATCGGTCTTGAACTGGATGGCGATGGGCAAATCATCAGCCGCGAAATGTTTTATGCCTTCGGTGCAACGGCGTGGCAGGACGGCGATGTCAGCGACAAAAGCCTCGGTTACTCAGGCAAGGAGGAGGATGCCACCGGCCTGCATTATTTTGGCTTCCGTTACTACGCCGCGTGGCTGCAACGCTGGGTCAGTCCCGATCCCGGCGAAGAGGTCGACGGGCCAAATCGATACCGGGCGATGCGCAACAATCCGCTGTTCTATCGCGATCAGGATGGATTGGTTTCATTGCCCACTCAGGCCTCAGGCAGTGCGGCATTGCGAATGCAGGAATCGTCTCGAGGTCTGCCACAGGTTTCATCCGAAACCAGAGAAAGGATTGCTCAGGGCGCACAGGTCATTGGCAAGACCTTGTCTTACGCCAAGCATCCGTTGATCGGCGCCGTGGGCAGTGTGCTGGAAACCGGCGGGCGCGTGCTCGAAGTCTACGATGCGCAAGCACAGATGCAGAGCCGCCAACGCAGCCCCCAGCACATGTTGCCAACGAGTGTGCCGGTTGCCAGCAACACCTCATCACTGTTGAGCAAGTTACCGGAGATGGCCGCTTTCACCGGTTTTAACCATCAGATTGGCGAAACAGCCGCACAGTCCAGCGCAGCGCCGAGTGCACTCTCGATGCAGTTATTCGCCGCCGGATTCGGTTCGGCGACGCCACCGAACATATCGATGGCGCTGATGGCCGAGGATCCTTCGAAGATGGGCAATAAACGTGGCAAACGCGCCACGGTTACTGCGGCGCATCATGAATGAAGGGGCTGTCTGGGAATAAAAAAGCCCCCGCCCAATCCGCTGCGGATAGGGAACGCAACGGGCTGGACGAGGGCTTCTTGTTTTGCCGATCAGTTACTGCGCGATGGTTTTCACCGACACGCCGCGTTCGATCGGGGTGGAGCGGCCGTAGATGTCTTCGAAGCGTTCGATGTCGTCTTCGCCCAGGTACGAGCCCGACTGGACTTCGATGATTTCCAGCGGGATCTTGCCCGGGTTGCGCAGGCGATGCACCGAGGCGATCGGGATGTAGGTCGACTGGTTTTCGCAGAGCAGGAACACGTTTTCATCGCAGGTCACTTCGGCGGTGCCGCTGACCACGATCCAGTGTTCGGCGCGGTGGTGGTGCATCTGCAGCGACAGGCACGCGCCCGGTTTCACCGAGATGTGCTTGACCTGGAAACGCCCGCCCATGTCCACCGAGTCGTACGAGCCCCACGGACGATAGACTTCGCAGTGGTTCTGGGTTTCGCTGCGGCCCTGCTCGTTGAGCGTGTTGACCATTTGCTTGACGCCCTGAACCTTGTCTTTGTGGGCAATCATCATGGCGTCTTTGGTTTCGACCACGACGATGTTTTCCAGACCGATCACCGACACCAGTTTGCCGTTGCCGTGGATCATGCAGTTCTTGCTGTCCTGGATGACCACGTCGCCTTTGGTGACGTTGCCGTTGGCGTCTTTCTCGTTGACTTCCCACAGCGACGACCAGCAACCGACATCGCTCCAGCCAGCGGTCAGCGGCACCACGCAGGCGCGCTGGGTTTTTTCCATCACGGAGTAGTCGATGGAGTTGTCCGGGCAGCAGGCGAAGGTGGCTTCGTCCAGCGTCACGGTGTCGGCATCCTGCTCGCTGCGCTCAAGGGTCAGCAGGCAGGTGTCGTAGATGTCCGGATCGTGCTTTTTCAGCTCTTCGAGGAAGCGGCTGGCGCGGAACAGGAACATGCCGCTGTTCCAGTAGTAACCGCCGGACTGCACGTACTCGGTAGCGCGTTTGACGTCAGGTTTTTCGACGAAGTGCGAGACGCGGCTGACGCCTTCGGGCAGCAGCGAATCCGCAGTGGATTTGATGTAGCCGTAACCGGTTTCCGGTTTGGTCGCCGGTACGCCGAACAGCACCATTTCGCCGTTTTCAGCGGCGACGGTGGCGAGGGCGAGGGCGCGTTGCAGGGCTTTCTGGTCTTCGAGGACGTGGTCAGCCGGCAGCACCAGCATCAGTTCGTCGCGACCTTCATTGACCAGCATCATCGCGGTCAACGCCACGGCCGGCGCGGTGTTGCGGCCGAACGGTTCCATCAGGATGCGCTGGCATTCCAGATTGCGATTGCTCAACTGCTCGTTGACGATGAAGCGGTGATCCTTGTTGCAGACCACGATCGGGGTGTCCATGCCTTCGAACACCAGGCGCTCGAGGGTCTGCTGGAACAGCGTGTGTTCGCCGGTCAGGGCGAGGAATTGCTTAGGGAACTGCTTACGCGAAAGCGGCCAAAGACGTGAACCGCTACCACCTGACAAGATCACCGGAATCATATTGTTTACTCCATAAAATGCAGTTGAGAGCTGCAAGCTGCAAGCGGCGAGTTAGAAGCGCTTTACTTGCAGCTTGAGGCTTGTAGCTGATAGCTCGAGCGTTTAGCGAGTCGACACCGGGCGTTTTACCCAGACTGGCGACAGGCTGCTGCCGCTGCCGGTGACGTACAGCACCGCAGCTTCGCCGCGCTCAAGGGCGACCGGTTTTACGTCGCCGACTTTCTTGTCACCTTCGTACAGCGCCAGGCTGACTTTCACCGGGTTGATTTCACGTTCGCCACGGCCCTTGGCGGCCACGTTCGGCACCACGTCGGTCTTGCCGTCGGCGGTCTTCAGGGTCAGCGGCTTGTCGCTGAGGTTCTGCACGCGTACCAGGGATTTCTGCTTGTTCTTGAACGGCGGCTCTTCGATCAGCTGCGGCGCGCCGGAAGCGTTGTTGACCAGGGTGTAGTAGTGGTCACCGGCGAGTTTCACCGGCAGGGTCTGGCTGCCGACTTTGGCGCTGTAATCACCGCCCGGCATGAAGCTGAAGTCGCTGCTGGCCAGTGGCGCAACGTCGCTCAGGTTGGTGCTGCCGACGGTGGCGCTGACTTCAGCGTTGCTGGCGTTGTAGACACGCACGAAGGACGAGCCTTTCGGTGCAGTCGGGCCATAAAGTGCGGCGTCACCACCGGCGAAAGCTTGAACCGACAGCACGCTCAAACCTGCAACCAGTGCAATGCGTTTTGCGAGACGACGAGGAGTAGTAGTGAAAGTCATGGTGTACCTCTCTTTCAGTTTTGCGCCCGATCGGGCGTCTCGGATTTAGTGTTGATTGCTACGTTTTGTTGGCGCGCGCCGGCTTGTTTAAGCTCTGCGACCCACTGCGGGTCGGCGTCGCCGATTTCGTTGTTCACAGGCAGATATCGTTCAGGAAACTCCCAGATCAGCACCTGTGGCGGGCTGTTCTTGAAGTCATCGCTTTTCAGGTAGCTGAGCATCGGCAGGATCGGGCCGTGGCCGTCTTCGGCGTAGCTCACCACGTCGCTGTGCAGCGCTTGTTTCAGGGCACCGACGAAGTTCCAGTTGGGGTTGGCGCTGTAGCTGGTGCCGACCAGTGCCACCGGCACTTCATTGCTGGCGAACAGCGCGTCGTCTCCGGCAGGCTGATCACCAGCCGCGACGGTGTTGCGCTTTTGCAGCGGCTCTTGCGCCGGCATCAGGTTTTCAAACAGCGGATCGAGCGGCAGGAACAAGCGCAGATCGCCCTTGTGTGTAACCTTCTCGGCCGGTGTGGTGACGAAGCGTTGCGGCTCGCCGCTGAGCGGGAACTTGTCGGCGATGGTTTTCGCCAGGGTGTTCGCGGCGATCTCGGCGCCCTCAGGCGTCCAGTGCGTATCTGTGCGCAGGAACACTTGCTGACCACTTTGCTTGGCCTGCTGGAACGGCTTGAGCAAGTCAGGGGCGAGGATCTTGTCGGCGGCTACACGAGCATGGAAATCCTGATAGAGATTTTCGTGGATGCTCGCCGGTTTCACTTCACCCAGATGCTCCGGGTAGAGACGAACCTTGGCCGGCACGATTGCCATCACCAGTTTCACGCCTTTCTCTTTGAGGGTCTGGCGCACGCCTTCGACCAGCGCGTAGTTGCCTTGCAGGTTCAGCTCTTCGTTGACGATCGGGTTGAATTCTTCATCGCTGTACAGCCACTGATCGAGACCGAGCACCACGCCCGGACGACCTTCGTTGAACAGTTTGAAATCCAGCGCGGCCCAGAGGTTGGTGCCCAGACGCTTGATCGGGAATTCATCGTCGTAGTGCGTTTCCACAGCCTTGGTCCAGCGACCGTTGAGCACTGTCGCATCGGCATTGGTGCTGAAGCCGAAGAAGCTGCGAACCGACCACAGACCCAAGACCAACAGGGTCACCAGGAACAGGGCGATGTAGAAGATGCGTAATGAGCGGGTCATGTCAGATCCCTCAGAACTGGAAGTAAAGGAACGGCGAGAAGCTTTGCGCCGAGAGTTTGAGAATCGAGGCGATGAACAGCAGCAGGATCAGGCCGCGCATCACGTAGCGCGACCAGTCAGCGCTCCAGTAGGCCGGTTGCACCTGGGCTTCGACGCCGACGGTGTAGCCAGGCTCATGGATGCTCGCCGGGTTTTCGCCGGGTGCGGCTTTGATCATTCCCGGAGTCGCCGTGGCAGGGCCGTTGGCCTCAACGTTGACTTCAGGTTTGCTCTTGGCCGGTGGCTGGTTGGTGTACAGATCGCGCAGGCCGAAGAACGCCAGCGTCACGTACGCCACTACCAGAGTTGCCACTTGCAGACCGGTAAGGCTGGCCTGATTGAGTTCCGACAGCGACCAGTCGCCGAAGCTGAACATCGCGCCGTACATACGGCCGGCAACGTGCAGGTTTTCGGCGCGGAAGATCACCCAGCCCATCACCACGAGCAGGAAAGTCAGCGCCCAGCGGATCGGATTGAGGCTGCGTGGCGAGGTGTTCAGGCCCAGCGCTTTTTCAATCGCCAGCCACATGCCGTGCCAGGCGCCCCAGACGATGTAGGTGATGTTCGCGCCGTGCCACAGACCACCGAGGAGCATGGTCAGGAACAGGTTGCGATAGGTCATCAGCGTGCCTTTACGGTTACCGCCGAGGGTGATGTACAGGTAGTCACGCAGCCAGGTCGACAGGCTGATGTGCCAGCGACGCCAGAACTCGGTAATCGACTGGCTGATGTACGGCTGTTTGAAGTTTTCCATGAAGCGGAAACCCATCATCAAGCCCAGACCAATGGCCATGTCGCTGTAACCGGAGAAGTCGAAATACAGCTGCGCGGTGTAGGCCAGTGCGCCGAGCCACGCGTCACCGGTGGTCGGGTTTTGCAGGGCGAAGCAATGGTCGGCGACCACCGCGAGGGTGTCGGCGATGAAGACCTTCTTGATGAAACCCTGCATGAACCGCGTGCAGCCCTCGGAGAATTTATCGAGGGTGTGCGTGCGGTTGTTGAACTGGTCGGCTAGGTCGCGGAAACGCAGCACCGGGCCGGCAATCAAGTGCGGGAAGATCGCTACGAAGGCGGCGAAGTCGATCAGGTTGCGCGTGGCCGGGGTGTCGCCGCGATACACGTCGATGATGTAGCTGATCGACTCGAAAATGTAGAACGAGATACCGATCGGCAGCAGCACGTGGGTGAGGATGAACGGCGACAGACCGACCGACGTCATCATCGCGTTGATGCTGTCGACGCCGAAGTTGGCGTACTTGAAGTAGCCGAGGATGCACAAATCGACGGCGACACCGAGCAACAGCCAGCGCTGCGCCGGTTTGGTTCTGACACCGGCGGCACCGACTTTGAGGCCGATCCAGTAGTTCCACAATGTGACGGCGGCGAACAGCGCGAGGAAGTCCACACGCCACCAGGCATAGAACACGTAGCTGGCGATCAGCAGCAGCAAATTGCGATAGCGTTGCCCGCTCAAGTAGTACAAGCCGAGAAAGATCGGCAAGAACAGAAACAGGAACACGTTAGATGAAAATACCATCCCGATCTCTCCATGTTTGAACCAACAGTCAAGGGCCAAAGCCCCCCCAAACCCCCCAAGAAAAACCGGCGGGCCAACTCAAATTCGATGCCCCCTGTAGGAGCTACCGAAGGCTGCGATCTTTTGATCTTGATCTTTAAAGGCCAGATCAAAAGATCGCAGCCTGCGGCAGCTCCTACAGGGTTGTGGTCTTACGAGCCTTTGTTGCCCTTTTCATGGGACGGGTCGTAGACCTTGGTCAGATCCCCACCGAGACGGAAGGTCTTGAACGGCTGCATGCCGCGCTTTTTCTCGATGACATCCGGCGCACAGGTGTAGAGCGTGCAGAACGGTTCGAGCCAGGCGAATTTCATGTCCTCTTTCAAGTCGGTCATGTCCTGCTCTTTGCCGTTCTTCTTCTCGAATTCATCCGGGTCTTTCACCCCCGACAACACCCGATCACCCAGACGCTTCAGCGCACCGTTGTTTTCCTGACGCAAATCGACCCCGTTGACCTGGGCGAAACTGGCGATCATCGCCAGCGGCGGCAGGGCGTAGTTGTGATAGGCGAGGGCGCGTTGCTGGCGCTTGAGTTCGTTCGGCAGGTAACCGTCGGCATCGACTTGATTGGCGCCGACCTTGTATTCCTTCACCGCCCAGTCAAACAGGTCGCGGCGGTTGGTCGCGACCGAGGTCGCCATCACCGACCATGCGGCCCAGTACGAGTGGTTGTTGGTTTTTTCCAGCGGCAGGTTGTCCCAATCGCTGACCACCTGATCGGCCATTTTGCTGAACCACGCTTCGATCACCTGCGCTTCCTGCTGATGCTGCGCCAGCGGATGCGAGTCGGAGAATTTCAGGCGAATGTACGAAGAGGCCATGCTGCCCAACGCCCATTTGCGCATCGACTTGCCGGTGTGGTTGAAGTCTTTCGACATCAACGCATCGGCCTTGGCCCACGCGGTCAGCCAGTTCAGCGTGCAGTCGAGTTGCTCCGGACGACCGTCGCGCATGAACTGCATCACCCGTTTGGCGGTGCCGCGTTCCAGCGTGGTGATGTCTTTGGTGGTGTCGCGGAAAGCTTTTTCCGACTGCACGTTCAGCGTCGAACGCGCCTTGTCCGAGCCTTCGTATTTGCTGCGAAATTGCAGCGGCCCGGTGTACGGCGTCGGCATCGCGTCGCAGCCTTCGCTTTTGTCACCGGTCTTGAATTTATCCACAGGCGCGAAATAGCCCTGAGGTGGACGCAGTGGCGCGGCGGCCTGCGCGGTGCCGGCGAAGATCGCCAGCCCGAGCAGCGTCGGCGCTAAAAGAGTTTTCAGTTTCGAGTTTCGCATAGCAGACCTCATTGCCCGACCTGAGCGGTTTGTTGCCCAGCGCCCGGGAATACGTTGCGTTTGCAGATTTTCGCTTCGACTTTTTGCGGCGCGGTGCCCGCTTCCGGGCCTTGAACTTCGACCGCCAGCAGGTTCTGCGTGGCCCAGTCTTCGTCCGTGCGCAACTCAAAGGCGAAACGACCGTCGGTGTCGGAGGTTTGCGGTTTCTCGATCTTGATGTGCTCGTGGCGAGCGTTCATGTACCAGAGGGTGGCTTGCAGGGTTTTCACCGAAGGATCGGCGAAGCGGATGTCGACCTGATGGCTGCTGTTTTGCAGGTTCAGGTTCTTGCTGTTGACCAGCAGTTCTTGTTTGCCGCCCGGCTTGAGCGTGGTGCTCGCGGACATCTGTGCGTCTTTGCCTTCGCAGCCGTTGTCGAGCAGGGACATCATTTGGCGATAGATGGTCTCCTGGTCGAGGCGATACAGCGGCGAGAATTCCCAGATGAGAATTTTCGGCGGGGTCTTCTGGAATTCGTCGCTGCCGAGGTACTGCAGCATCGAACCTTCCAGACCACCGCCGGGGAACGCGACGTTGAGAATGTCGGCGCCGATGGCTTCTTCGAGGAAACCGGCGAAGTTGTAGTTCTTGCCGCTGTGCGAAGTACCGACGAGGGTGATTTGCGGGTTGCCGGAATCGCCGAACAGATCGCCGTCGCCAGCCTCGCCCTTAGGCTCGGTGGTGAATTGATCCATGTACTGGATCGCGTAACTGGTGCCGCACAGTTGCCCGGCCATGTTGTGCAGGGTGCCGGTCTTGCCCATGCGCCCGGAGCGTTTGGTTTCGAATTCACGCTTGGGCACGTCGGCGAAGGCCGGGATCTGCTTGACCTTCTCGGCGACGATTTTCGCCGTGCGCTGTGCACCGTATGGCGTCCAGTGTTGGTCGCCACGGAAGTAGAAATCGTGGGCGGGCAGGGTGTCTGGCAGCGATTCGTTGGTCAGCGGCGACAGATCCGGCACGACGTAACCCATCTTGGCGAAACGGCCGAGCATGGTCTTGTAGTTGCCCAGCGCTTTCTCGTAATCGAACGCGGCTTTTTCCTGCGGGTTGAGCTTGTTGCGGTTCACCAGGCCACGGGTTGGCTGATAAACAATCACCAGCTCGACGCCTTTGGCCTTGAACGCATCGTGCAGCTGTTGCAGGCGTTTGTAGCCGGCCGGGGTGGTGTTGAACTCGGTGCGCAAATCTTCCTGAGTGCGGAACAGCCAGTCGCCTTGCGCCTGCACCAGCGTGGTGAAGTTCTGCTGATAACGCGTGGTGTAGTTCTTCGCGTCATGGGCGGCCGGGCACAGGTTGCAGCACGGTTCGGCGCTGAACTTTGGCGGCGTGGCGGCGGCGCCTTCATCGGCGCGGGCGCCGTTGCTGGCCGCGAGAATGCCCACGGTCAGGGCCGACAGGCTGAGTAATTTGATCAAGTGTGGGTGCATAAAATTATCCTCAGTCCTGCATTTCGGTCTGGCGTTCGACAGGGTCGATCAG
>NZ_JBIVMX010000015.1:104269-104617 GCF_044753305.1 Pseudomonas sp. NPDC088429
GATGCCGTTGAAGCTGATGCCGCTGGATTTGGTCGGCGCCAGCATCGACACGCGATACAGCTCGACACTCAAAGGCGAATCGATCGACAGCGGGCCGCTGCCGTTGGCCGCCAGCTCACCGCCGACGACGATCAGCGACACCTGCGCATCGAACGGGTCGAGCTTGATGTCACGGTCGGTGTCGCTCAGATCCTTGATGTGGCCGTAAACGCCGGTCAGGCCGTTGGCCATGGCGACGTTTTCGTAGAGGCGGATGTTCACGCTGTTACGAATACGGATGCCGTGGCGTTTGTTGCTGATGACCTTGTTGCCCCACAGCAGATTGTCGGCGGACTCGTAGAGGGTGAT